>DASXDC010000243.1:0-2017 GCA_036490855.1 Chthoniobacterales bacterium | reverse complement strand
TACCCCGGAAGAAATCGAACAATGGAACGAGGCGATGAGGACGCGTCATCCCGACTCCGCGGTGAAGAAGGCGCGTTTCCTCCTTTTTCTGAAAGAGGCGGGCGGCGCCGGCCGGAAGGATATTCGGACTTATTTCGATCTCATCGAGTTCGATGAAGGCCGGTTGAAATAATCCCGCCTAACGAACCAATATTCTGATTCGTCGAAGTTTTGGGGCCGTCGCCTTCGCGCGCTGACGAAGTCACTTCGCAAACTGTGCGAAAATCCTGTTCGCTTCCTCGAGCGTTTCCTTGCTTCCGATATCATACCAGGTCCCTTTGATCTGATAGGTTTTCACCGGCCGCCGGCTGTAGAGCCACTGGATGAAACGCCCTGGCTGATCTGGATTGTTGCCCGCTGCGATGTAGGTGGTCAAAAGGTCGAGCGTTTCCGGCGCGAAATAATAAAGGGCGATGCCGGTGAGGGTCGTTTCCGGCTTGGCCGGCTTCTCTTCGAAATGGGTGATCACGCCCTCCGCATCCGTCTGGATCGCGGAATATTTTTTCATCGCCTCGAGATCGCCCACATCGTAGGTCGCGAGCGTCGCGACTGAGCCTTCGGCCTGGGCGGCAAACCCGTCGAGCGGCTCGCTGAACAAATTGTCACCCGCGACTACGATCAGCGAATCGCTCGTTAGGCCATCACGGTTCACGACGAGATGAATATCGCCGATCGCGCCCAGCTTATCGTCATCGCTGCGCGAACCGTCGTTCACGATTTTGAATTTTATCTCGCCGTGCGCCCGGTGGTAGTTATCCGCCCAGATCTGGAAATCCTGCGCGAACTTGTCGTTTGTCACGACATAGACGGTGCCGAGGTTCGGGATCGGCGCGAGGTTGTCCAGCACCCATTCGATCATCGGTTTTCCCGCTACCTCGAGGAGCGGTTTCGCCGTGTGGAGGGTGAGCGGGTAAAGGCGCGTGGCGTAACCGGCGGCGAGGACGAGGACGTTCATAAGATGGAGGCGGAAGGTAACCGGCTCAGGCCAATCGGCAATGCCTTCGCGGCTTTTCGTTAGGCGGGATGGAGCGTTGCAGCCTGCAGTTGTTTCTGCAATTGCCGCACCCGATTCGTCTCGGTGATCTTTCCGCCGTTGGTCGCATCGGTCACATAAAAGGTGTCGATCGCCGCCCCCTTCTCGGTATTGATGCGCGAGAGCGTGATGTAGACGTTGTTTCGCCCGAGACAGTCGACCAGATCGTAGAGCAATCCGAGCCGGTCCGACGTTTCCACCCGAATGAGTGTACAGCTCGGGTGGCTTTTGTTTTCAATGCTGATCCGGGTGGGAAAATCAATCTCCGGCGCGCGGAGAGAGCGCGGCCGGCGCACTTCGGCGAGGAGCGGCGCGAAGTCGAAGCGCTCTTCCTGCAGCGCCGTGCGCAGGATTGATTCCACGGCTGCGATATCTTTCGCGTCGGTCACGGGGCGCATCTCCGCATTGCAAACACGGAAGACGTCGAGGGCCAGGTTGTCGTTTCGGATGAAAATATCCGCGCTCAGGATGTTGAGTGAAGCGACCGCAAACGCGCCCGCGATGCTGGCGAGAAGGTGTTGCCGATCCCAGGTGCAGATCGAAACAATGCTGTGACCTTCTGCCGGCACTGGTTCCCAACGAAGAACCGGCGTGTAGCCGGGCTCCTCCTCGACGAACATCTTTCGCCAGAGAGTGCGGAACAGATCGAGATGCGCCACGATCTCGTCTGAGCCGAAAGCTTGGAAGTAATTGTCCGGCATGTAATCGAAATGTGCTTCGATCTCCTCGGAGAAATCGTGCACGAGCTTTTCCGCCACGGCGCGCCGGAGCCTTTCGCGCTCGATCTTCACTCGTGCGAGGAATCCTTCCTGATCCAGCAGGTATCGCGCGGTGGCATGATAGAGATGCCAGACGAGCGACTCCTTCCAATCCGACCACATATCGGTCGTGCCCTGCCCGTCGGCGAGCGTGAGCAGCATGAGCGCGTCAAGATTGGTCTGCGAT
>DASXDC010000242.1:0-5249 GCA_036490855.1 Chthoniobacterales bacterium | reverse complement strand
TCGCACGGATGAACCGGATCAAGGAGATCAGTTTCACTGATGCGGCCGCGATCGTAGAACCAGGCGTTATCACTGGCGAGCTGCAGGCCGCGGTTCGTGCCGAGAAGCTTTTTTATCCGCCCGATCCGGCCAGTCTGCATGATTGCAGCATCGGGGGAAACGTCGCGACCAATGCCGGCGGGCCGCGCTGTCTCAAGTACGGCGTCACCCGGCACTACGTTATCGGACTCGAAGTGGTATTGGCGAGTGGCGAGATTCTTCGCACCGGCGGGCGCGTGCATAAGAATAAAACCGGCTTCGATCTCATTGGCCTCTTCGTTGGGTCGGAAGGTTTGTTAGGCGTGGTCACGGAGATTACGGTGCGCCTCCTGCCGCTACCGCCGGCGCGGGCGACACTTTCGGCCGCGTTTCCAACCATGGTTCAGGCGGCCGCCGCCGTGCAGGCGATTTTCGCTGCCGGCTTTCTTCCATGTGCGCTAGAGATCGCGGATCACTTCACGCTCGAAGCGGCCCGGCGCGATCGCGGGACGACAATTGTCCCGGAGGGGAATGCTCATCTGCTGGTCGAAGTCGATGGCCAGGCAGAAAGCGTGCAAAGCGAGGCCGGGGCGCTGCGCGCTTTACTCGAGAGCAAGAATTCAAGCGCGCTCGCCGTCGCCACGACTGAAGAAGGATCGGAAAAATTGTGGGCGCTACGGCGAGAATTCAGCAATTCACTGCGTGCTACTGGCCTAACGAAATTGAATGAGGACATCGTTGTGCCGCGCGGCCGGCTGGTCGAGCTGATTGATTTCGCCGCGGAGCTGCAGGCGCGGCACGGGTTTCCGATCGCGACTTTCGGACACGCCGGGGATGGAAACCTCCACGTCAATCTGATGGCAGCAAATTATCACGACGATCCGGCGGTGCGTGCGGGCGTCGAAAAAGCGCTCGACGAATTATTCGTGCAGGTCCTCGCGTGGGGCGGAGTCATCACCGGCGAGCATGGCATCGGCTTGGCGAAGAAACGCTGGTGGCCAGAGGCGACGAGCGATGTGAGCCGAGATTTGCATCGGCGCCTGAAGGAAACGCTCGATCCCGCGGGCATTCTCAATCCCGGAAAGTTTGTTTCGTCATAGAGCTTCGCTCTTCGACTACTCGCGCTCTGCCGCGCTCAAACCCTTGATCCGCGAGCTCGCTGTGCTACGTTGCGCGACTCAATCCTACGCGCACTCCCGGTCCGTCGACCGAATCTTAATTGGTGCGCCTTTTCCAGCCGGGTTGCTGGAATTTTGTTTGTGATGAAACCAGGAACACTTACTCACACTATCGCCGTCGCACTTTCCTCACTTTCCGCAGTCTTCGCGCCCTCTGCTGCGGCACAGGCTCCGGTTGTAAAAATGAAGGTGAGCAAAAAGCAGAATCGCCTGAATGAAGACGTGCTGCTGAAAGTCGACCCAATCGGCTATACGCCACCACTGACGTTCCTCTCCAAAAGCGACGATCAGCGTTTCCCGTGGAAAAAAGGCATCGTCACGACCGTGTTTTGGATTGGCGAAAACCCGACCGCCAATAATCCGGTGCCGAATCGCTCCAGCAGCTGGGACACGAACTGGGCCCGCAGCTACGGCGGCTACGACGATCCGAAACGGTCGCATCGGCAGAATTACATCCCGGCCGATTTCACTCCGCGTCAGAATCCATTTTATTGCGCGCTCCCGTACAACGACAAGGCGCGCGAGGGACATCGACCGGAAGCGCCGCGCGTTGTGCCGTGGTTCAAGGAAGCATATCGCGGTCCGGGCGTTTCGGTTTGCAAGGGGCATTGGGTAGCGATCCGCAAGGGCAATCGCACCGTCTACGCGCAGTGGGAGGATGCCGGTCCCTTCCGCACCGATCACTGGGAATATGTCTTCGGTAATGAGCGTCCGAAGCCGAATCTGAACGGTGGCGCCGGACTCGATGTTTCGCCCGCGGTTCGGGATTATCTCGGGCTCGAGGATACAGACGTGACCGATTGGAAATTTGTCGATTTCAGCGAAGTGCCACCCGGTCCTTGGGCCAGGCTCGGCAACAACAACACCTTCGTGATCAACGCGCGCAAGTCGCAGCAGCAACTTGCGAAGGCGAAGGAGAAAAGCTCCGTGATCTTTCGTTAGGCCGATTTTTGCATGATGATGCACCTCGGGAGGACGCTCTCGTTTTGTGCTTTCACTTCGCTCGCGTTTCTCAGCCCGACGGCGCAGGAAAAAGAGAAACTTCTCACCGGCCGGGCGGCGATGGGCGACTGGACGGGCGACGCCCCGGGCGTGCGGCGCAAGATCACCGTCGCCGACCTTCCGCCGCCTAACGACACCCGTTCCGCCGACAACGGGCCCAGGCTCGTTCGCCGTCCGCCGGGTGCGCAACTCCGCGTCCCACCGGGGTTCCGAATCGAAGAATACGCCAGCGGCTTCCGTGATCCGCGCGTTCTCCTGACCGCGCCTAACGGCGACATTTTCGTCGTCGAGAGTCGCGCTGATCAAATCAAGGTGCTGCGCGATAAGAATGCTGATGGGAACCGACTGAGCTTTTTGCCGAAGACGCACTCAATAAGCCCTTCGGCGTCGCCTTTTATCCGCCCGGCCCCGATCCGCATTACCTCTACGTCGCGAACACGGACGGTGTGATTCGTTTCCCCTATCGCAACGGCGACCTCAAAGCGCGCGGCCCGGCCGAAAAGCTCAGCGCGCACCTCTCTCCCGGCGGCCTTCTTCGTGGGGGCGGCCATTGGACGCGCGGCCTGACTTTTTCGGCGGATGGAAAAAAGATGTACGTCTCCATCGGCTCGCTCTCGAATGATTCTGATGATGCTGCGGAAGCGGATCGCGCGCGCATCTTCGAGTTCAAGCCGGATGGCTCCGGCCAGCAAGTCTTTGCATGGGGAATCCGGAACGCCGTCGGCATTCAGATGCGCCCCGGGACTAACGAACTCTGGATGAGCACGAATGAGCGCGACGGGCTCGGCGATAATCTGCCGCCCGACTACATCAGCCACGTCACCCCGGGCGGCTTCTATGGCTGGCCCTGGTTTTATCTCGGCAATCATCAGGACCCGCGGCACAAGGGCGAGCAGCAGGACTCGGCCGGGAAGGTGATTGTGCCCGATGTCCTCGTGCAGGCCCACTCCGCCACGCTCAACCTTTGCTTTTACGAGGGAAAACAATTCCCCGAGAAATACCGAGGGAATATCTTCGCGGCCCTCCACGGCTCGTGGAATCGCAGCCGTCGGACCGGTTATAAGATCGTGCGGGTGCCGTTCAGGAATGGAAAAGCAGAGGGAGAATACGACGACTTCGTGACCGGGTTCGTGTCGCCGCAAGGAAACGTCTGGGGTCGGCCGGTGGGTGTGACGGTCGCGCAGGACGGCAGCCTGCTTTTCAGCGAGGACGGCCACGGCACGATCTGGCGGGTGAGCTACGCTCGTTAGGCCAGGTGGGTTTTTCGAAGCACGGCCGAGATGCCGGTCCGCTCTTGTGAGCCTCGCTCACCGAAGTATAACGTGACTCGTTCAAATGCCGCGCGCCATCCACACCTTCGATAATGGCGTTCGCGTCTACGACGATCAGCTCCTCGAGGAACAGCGCGAGCGTTATCGGAAACGGAATGTGCACGAGGCGGAGGAAGAGGAAATCTTCGTTGATCTTATTCGGCGCATCCCGCCCGGTGGCTGCTTCGTCGATGTCGGGGCCGCGATTGGTTATTACCTCATGCTAGCCCGCCGGCTTTCACCCAGCCTGACGATTCATGGCGTCGAGCCGTTGGTGCGCCATCAACGTTTCCTGCGCGAGAATTTGGGACTCAATGGCCTAACGAACTCAGATTTCACGATCCACGCTGAAGGCCTCACCTCGTCGGCCGGGAGCGAGACTTTCATGGACCGGGGGTACAGCAGCCGCCTCGGACGCGCGGGCGAGGCGCGTAACGAGTCGCTGAGTGCGCGCTGGAAGCGCCTTCTCGAAACGATCGGGCTGCGCCGTGCCAGGAACGTCCTCACCATCCCGACCATCACGCTCGATACGCTCGTTAGGCGGATTGGACGCCGGGTCGATCTGTTGCAAATGGACGTGCAGGGCCTGGAGGTGGAAGTGCTGAAAGGCGGGAGCGAAACCATGAAAGCAGGCGATGTCCGAACCTTCCTCATCGGCACGCACGGACGCGCTCGTGGTCTAACGATGCATGAAGACTGCCGCGAACTGCTGCGCGCGAACGGCTATCGAATCGAGATCGACCTCAGGGACACGAAGGAGCAGCCGGATGGAATTCTGGTTGCGTGCGCCGCGTAAGAGGTCCTACCGGCTCGCCGGATGACAGTCAGACGCTGCTCCGTTAGATTCACGCGTGCCGAAGCGGTCGATCAACTCACTGCGTCTCGAGGAGCTGGCCCAGCATTTCGCCTCCCACGGTGAACCTGCCTATCGGGCGAAGCAGGTGGCCGACTGGCTTTACAAGAAGCGGGTCGACTCCTTCGCCGCCATGACGGATCTGTCGGCGGCGACTCGCGATCATTTGGCTGCTGAATTTTCCTTCCTTAGGCCAGAACTGGTTCGCGTTCTGGGCTCGAAGGATACGACGTGTAAATTTCTCTTCCGCCTCGCCGATGGCAGCCTGATCGAATCCGTCCTCATTCCCGCCTCGCCCGCGCTTTACGGTGAAACTTCCGACCGCCGCACCGCCTGCGTTTCCACCCAGGTCGGCTGCGCTTATGGCTGCAAATTTTGTGCGAGCGGACTCGACGGCTTCACCCGCAATCTGACCGCGAGCGAGATCATCGATCAACTTCTCGCGATCGAGCGCGAGAGTGGGGAGAAAATCGACAACATTGTCTTCATGGGAATGGGCGAACCGCTCGCCAACCTAACGAACCTACTCCACGCCATCCAGATCATCAATGCGCCTTGGGGGCTCGAGATCGGCGCCCGTCACATCACCATCTCAACCAGCGGTCTCGCCCCGCAGATTCGCAAGCTGGCGATCGAACCGACTCAATTTCGTCTCGCCATCTCGCTCCATGGCGCGAGCGACGAGGTCCGGAGCCAGATCATGCCGGTCAACTGCAAGTATCCGCTCGCGATTCTACTCGACGCCTGCGACGCCTACGTCGCGCAGAAGAAGCGACTGATGTTCGAATACATTCTCATCGCGGGTGTGAACGATAGCGACGAGCAGGCACACCTCCTTGCGCGGCACGCGCGGCGGCTCTCGGCCAAGATCAATTTGATTCCCTACAA
>DASXDC010000241.1:0-11125 GCA_036490855.1 Chthoniobacterales bacterium | reverse complement strand
CAAACTCCCGCCTCTTGTGCAGATTGCGGGTCGCGAGCAGCAGACGCGGCATGAGAGAGAGAATTAACCGGATTTGGCGGATGGAAAGACAAACCGATCCTGTAAATCCCGTTAATCCTCTCTACTGTTTGCCCTCTTCTCGATGAGCGAACGGCGCAAACCTTATCCCTTCGATCAACTCGAGCCCAAATGGCAGGCTCGTTGGGAAGAGCGCCGCCTTTTTCACGCCCCGAATCCGGGCGAGCCAGGCTTCGATCCCGCCCGCCCAAAATACTACGTGCTCGACATGTTCCCCTACCCGAGCGGCAGCGGGCTGCACGTCGGCCATCCCGAAGGCTACACCGCGACCGATATCATCGCCCGCTACAAACGCTTCCGCGGCTGTAACGTGCTCCACCCGATGGGGTGGGACGCCTTCGGCCTGCCCGCCGAGCAGTATGCGATCAAGACCGGCCGGCACCCCGAGATCACGACGCGCGACAACATCACCCGCTTCAAGACCCAGCTGAAACGTATCGGGTTCTCCTACGATTGGGAACGGGAAGTGAGCACGGCCGATCCGCGCTTCTTCCGCTGGACGCAATGGATCTTCCTCCAGATTTACCATTCCTGGTTCAACCCCGAGACGCAGCGAGCCGAGCCGATCGCCACTTACCGCGGCGCCGACCCCGACAGCGTCCGGCTCGCCTACGTCGCAGAGGTGCCGGTGAACTGGTGCCCGGAACTCGGCACCGTCCTCGCGAATGAGGAAGTGGTCGACGGCAAGAGCGAAGTCGGCGGTTTCCCGGTCGTGCGCCGGCCGATGCGGCAATGGATGTTGCGCATCACCGCCTACGCCGAGCGCCTGATCGACGAACTCGAGCCGCTCGATTGGCCGGAGGGAATCAAGCTGCTCCAACGCAATTGGATCGGGAAAAGCATCGGGGCGGAAGTGCGTTTCGCGGTCGCGGAACAGAATGAAACGATCATCGTTTTCACGACGCGGCCCGACACGCTCTACGGCGCGACCTACATGGTGCTCGCGCCGGAGAACCCGCTGGTCAAGCGGCTGACGAAGGCCGAACGGCAAAAGGCGATCGCCGATTACAAAGCGGAGATCTCCGCCAAGTCCGACCTCGAGCGCACCGATCTCGCGAAAGACAAGAGCGGCGTCTTCACCGGCGCCTATGCGCTCAATCCAGCAAGCGGCGAGCGCATCCCGATCTGGATCGCGGATTATGTGCTGATGGGTTACGGGACCGGGGCGATCATGGGCGTGCCAGCGCATGACGAACGGGATCTGGAGTTCGCGCAGAAGTTTGAGCTGACGATCCGCGAAGTCGTCCAGCCGCCCGGCGAAGCGCCGGCCATCGGCTTCATCGGCGACGGCGTCGCGATCAATTCCCCGCTCCTCGACGGCCTGCCGACCGCCGGGGCGAAACGCCGCATCACCGCCTGGCTGGAAAAGAAAGGCTTCGGCCGGGCCACGATTAACTACAAGCTGCGCGACTGGCTTTTCTCGCGGCAGCGTTATTGGGGCGAGCCGTTCCCGATCGTGTGGGAAAGCGGAAAACATCGCGCGATCGGCTCCGACGAACTGCCGTTGGTCCCGCCCGCGCTCGACGATTTCAAGCCAACCGGCACCGGCGAACCGCCGCTGGCCCGCGCGACCGACTGGGTGCGCTACTCGGAAACGGCGACGCGCGAGCTGAACACGATGCCGCAATGGGCCGGCTCATGCTGGTATTACCTGCGCTTTTGCGACCCGCGGAACGACGAGCGGTTCGTGGGTCGGGAGGCGGAAGCTTACTGGATGGGTGCCGCGTGCGACGCTTTTGGTGGCACCAACGCGCCTCTTACCCCCCACCAACAGCCTTCGTTGCTGCCACCAGCGACGCCCGTTGATGCCACCAACGCGCCTCTTACCCCCTACCAACAGCCTTCGTTGGTGCCACCAGCGACGCCCGTTGGTGCCACCAATGCGCCTCTTACCCCCCACCAACGGCCTCCGTTGGTGCCACCAACGACGGGCGTTGGTGCCACCAAAACGGCCGGAACCGGCGGGGTCGACCTCTATGTCGGCGGCACCGAACACGCGGTGCTCCACCTGCTTTACGCCCGTTTTTGGCACAAAGTCCTCTTCGATCTCGGCCATCTTTCGACCAACGAGCCGTTCCAGCGCCTCGTGAATCAGGGCATGATCCTCGGCGAGGACGGCCGCAAAATGTCGAAGCGCTGGGGCAACGTGATCGATCCGCTCGACGTGATCGCGGAGTACGGCGCGGACGCGTTTCGCTGCTACGAGATGTTCATGGGCCCGCTCGAGCAGATGAAACCGTGGAGTATGACCGGGGTGGAAGGCGTCGCGCGGTTCCTGGCCCGGGTCTGGCGGCTGGCGATGGAGGAAAACCAGGCGGGCGAGTGGGTGCTCTCGGCCGCCGTGCAGGAGGCGGAGCTAAGCCGGCCGCAGCTCAAGGTGATCCACGCCACGATCAAAAAGGTCGGCGAAGATATCGAGGCGCTGTCGTTCAACACCGCCATCGCCCAAATGATGATCTTCGTGAACGCCTTTACGACTGCGGAGGTGATCCCGGTCGAGGCATTACGGACGCTGCTCCTCGTTCTGAATCCTTTCGCGCCGCATCTCACCTCAGAGTTGTGGGAAACGGTCGGGAGCCGTTTCCCGATCAGCCCGGCCGAGATCACCGATCAAACTTGGCCGCAGTATCGCGAGGAATTTCTCATCGAAGATGAGGTGGAAATCCCGCTCCAGGTGAACGGCAAGGTCCGCGACCGCGTGACCGTTCCAATCGCCGCGAGCAAGGCCGAGCTGGAAGAAATCGCCCTCGCCAACCCGCGCATTCGGGAGTTCATCGCCGGAAAAACTGTCCGTAAAATCGTGGTGGTGGAGAAGAAGCTTGTCAACGTCGTGGCGACCTGAGCAGGCTGTTGGGATGTGGAAGGAATTCAAAGAGTTCGCGGTCAAAGGCAACGCGGTGGACCTCGCGGTCGGCGTGATTATTGGTGCGGCGTTCGGCGGGATTGTGACGTCGCTGGTCAAGGACATCCTGATGCCTCCAATCAGCCTGCTAACCGGCGGTCTGGATTTCTCGAATAAGTTTGTCGTCCTGAAAGCAGGGGCGAATGGGGCGAGGAGTTTCGCCACCCCGGCGCTGGCCGCGGCGGACAAGGCGGTCACTTGGAACTACGGGAATTTCGTGACGCTCGTGATCAACTTCCTGATCGTGGCATTCTGCATTTTTCTCGTCGTCCGAGCGATGAACAAGCTGAAACGCCCGGAGCCCGGCGCCGCGGCGGTGGCGAAGGATTGCCCGGCCTGCGCGATGTCGATTCCGATCAAGGCGACCCGCTGCCCGCATTGCACAACCGAGCTGGCAGGATAAAGCGCCTAGAGCCGGAACACCCGATGCGGCGTACAAACCCAGATGCGGCTCTCGCCGTCATCGGGCCAGATGGCACCGCCCGCCCAAGGCGAGAAGGCGGGCAGAATCCAGCAGCCTTCCTGTTGGATAAAAGCGGGCAGCTTTAGCCGCAACCCGGCGCCGTCGCTCAGGCTCGCCGCCGGATGATGATGCCCGATGATCTGGATGCGGCCCGGTTCCGCCTCCTCGTAATGGCCATGTTGGAAAACGAACTCCGGCGTTTCCCAGCGCGGAATGAATTCGATCGCGCGGGCGACATGCCGGTCGTGATTCCCGGTGAGGGCGAACACCTCGCAACGTCGCCTGAGCTGAGCCAATAACTGCGCCGCCGCAATCGCGGCCGCGCCGTCATGCACGAGATCGCCCACGATAATTAATTGCCGGGGATGGTATTCGTTCAGAAGTTCATCCAACCGCTCCTCGATCGAACGCATTCCCCAGAGAGGGACGAGGCGCCCGGCCGCACGCTGACTCAGCTCGTAGCCAAAATGGAGATCCGCAATCGCCAGCCAGCGCTCCGTCTCATGGAAAAGAGCGAGACGGCCGTCCAGGAGGACGTTAGGCGCGATCGTGGCTTGGCTGGCGGCAGTGGCGTGCATGCGTGGGCGCGGAAATTATCCCTTGCCATTGCCGCCTTCAACCGCTAAGCAGGCGCTTCAGGCAAATGACGTATCTACTGAGACTTACGTTAGCCGGAGCAGTCGCGATGCTCTGCGCGAGCTGCGCATCGACGATTCAAACTGCCGGCAACATCCGCCCGAGGCCGCAGCGCATCTGCAAGGTACGTACGACCGCCTATACCCAGACCGAAGCCGGCGGGAGTCGCAACGCGGTCGGCACCCGGCTTTCCAGCCGCGCAGTAAAGAGCGCCGCGGCAGATTGGTCGCGCTGGCCGCTCGGGACGAAATTCCGAATCGTCAATACGGACGAAGTTTTCCAGATCGACGACTACGGCAGCGCGCTCGTCGGCACCGGGACGATCGACCTTTACAAGTCGAACCGGCTCGCGATGCGCAAGTGGGGCGTGCGGGCGGTAGATATCGACGTCATTGAGTGGGGTTCACGGGAGAAAAGTCTGGCGGTGCTCAAGCCGCGCCAGCGCAATCACGTCGTCCACCGGATGATCGTGGCTCTCGCGAAAGACCCGGCCCAGATGCCGCTCCGGAAGTTCTAGCGGGCGCTCGCCTTCCCGCCCGGACTTTTCTTTGACAGCGGCGACGACCGCCGCACCTTCCCGCGCATGAAAATCTTCGTCGTCGGCGGTGCGGGATACATCGGCAGCATCTGCGTCGAGCTGTTGCTCGACGAAGGCCACGAGGTCATCGTTTTCGACAATCTGACCGAAGGCCATCGCCGCGCGGTCGACGAACGGGCGGCTTTTATCGGTGGTGATCTCGCGCGGCGGGAAGAAATCGCGCGCGCCCTTCAGGAAACGAAGCCGGAAGCGGTCATGCATTTCGCCGCCAATGCCCTCGTCGGCGAATCGATGCAGAATCCCTCGAAGTATTTCCGCAACAACGTCGCCGCCGGGATCAATCTCCTCGACGCCATGCTGGAAACGGGAGTGATGCGCTTCGTTTTCTCTTCCACTTGCGCGACTTTTGGTCCACCCGAGCGAGTCCCGATCGACGAGACGCTCCCGCAACGGCCGATCAATCCCTACGGCGAATCGAAGCTGATGTTCGAGAAGGTGCTGCGCTGGTACGATGAAATCCACGGGTTGCGTTTCGTTGCGCTCCGCTACTTTAACGCCGCCGGCGCGACGGAGAAATTCGGCGAAGACCATCGCTGCGAGACGCACCTGATCCCGAATGTTCTCAAGGTTGCGCTCGGCCAGAAACCGCAGGTTGAGATTTATGGGACAGATTACGAAACCCCCGACCGCACCTGCATCCGCGACTACATCCACATCCTGGATTTATCCCGCGCGCACATCCTCGCTCTCGGCGCGAAGGAGAGCGCATTCTACAATCTCGGCACCGGCGGCGGTGCGAGCGTGCGCGAAGTGATCGACGTCTGCCGCGAAGTAACCGGAAAGAAAATTTCGGTCGTGGAAAAACCGCGCCGCCCGGGCGACCCGCCGCGCCTAATCGCCGCCTCGGAGAAGATCAAGCGCGAGCTCGGTTGGAAACCGAAGTTCGAAAACCTGCCCGCGATCATCGAGAGCGCCTGGCGCTGGCACCAGAAATTCCCCCACGGCTACGGCGACTAACGAGTGTCCGGGAAAGAAGACGCCCGCGAACACACGGTTCGCGGGCGCTGCGGAGTTATTCGACTAACAATCGCGACTCGTTAGGGGTTTGTCGTCGTGGTCGTGGTCGAGGTCTTCTTGTAATAGGAGATCGGTTTTTCCAGCGTCACCTTCGTCACGACCATGCGACCGCCTTCCTTCATGTAGGTGTAATGCACCGGCATGTCAGGGCGCAGCATCGACATTTGGACCGTGTTGCCTTCCGGATCCACCACCGTGGTCTGCTTCGTGAAGTAATACCTCGTCGGCTCCGCACTGGCTTGGGTGCGAAAGGTGATGTAGTCCGAACTCGGCGTATAGGCAGTGATCGTGCCCGTTCCGTCCATCGTGCTCGAGGAAGTCGTGGTGCTGACTCCCGCGCCGCCAGCCGTTACGCTCGTGGTGCTCGATGAATCCTGCGCCAGGGCGGTGCCCAACGCGAGGGCGCAAGCCGCTCCCGCGGCCAACAATTTTGTGAATGCGTTTTGTTTCATATTTGTCCTTTGGTTTGGTTGAACGGATGGTTTCCGTTGTGCTTCTTTCCGACTCGTCCCAGCCGTTGTTTATTCATTCTCAATTCGTAAAGAAGTTGGCGAGCGGCTGCATCGCGGACTAAGGAAGCCCGCTCTTTTCCGACCAATGCAACCGCTTCCCGGCTTCCGAGATTTCCTGCCTGACGACTGCGCTTTTCGGAACGCTCTCTTCGCCCGCTGGCGCGAAGTTTGCCGCAGTTACGGCTTCGCCGAATGGGACGGGCCAGTCCTCGAGCCAACCGAGCTTTATCGGAAAAAGAGCGGCCCCGAGATCGTGGCGCAGCTTTTTAACTTCACCGACAAAGGCGAGCGCGAAGTGGCGATGCGCCCTGAGCTCACCCCGACCCTGGCGCGGGTGATCGCGACTAACGAACGTGCTTTCCGCAAGCCGCTGAAATGGTTCTCCATTCCGCAATGTTTCCGCTACGAAAAGCAGCAGCGTGGCCGGCTCCGCGAACATTTCCAGCTCAACTGCGACCTGATCGGCGATGCTTCGCCGGCGGCCGAAGTGGAGATCATCGCGCTCGCGATTGATCTCCTGCGCGGCTTTGGCTTCACCGCCCGCGACTTCGTCGTTAGGCTAAGCGACCGCGCTTTCTGGATCGATCTGTTCGCGGCGGGGAATGTGCCTAACGACCGCTGGCATCAGCTCCTCCAGGTGATCGACAAGAGCGAACGCGAACCGCGCGAGAAGACGGCCGAGAAGCTGGGCGCGCTCGCCGGTCCGGTCTTCGAAGTGCTCGAGGGCGGCGGGCGAAGCGAAAAGCTCGAGGCGCTCGTGCAGGAGCTCGGGGCGCGCGGGCTGGGCGAGTTTGTAAAAGTCGATCTCTCGATCGTGCGCGGGCTCGCTTATTACAGCGGCGTCGTCTTTGAAGTTTTCGATCGAGCCGGAGCGTTGCGGGCAATCGCGGGCGGTGGTCGCTACGACAATCTCATCGCACAACTGAGCGACAGCGCCGTCTCGCTCCCGGCGGTCGGTTTCGCGATGGGCGACGTCGTGCTCGGGGAGCTGGTCAAAGAGACGCCGGAGATTTTCGCGCGCCTCGCCGGCGTCATCAGCCGGCAGAGCAGCCTCGATATTTACCTCGTGATCGCAAAGGAGGAACGGAGAGAGAACGCGATGCGGCAGCTCCAACAACTGCGCGACGCCGGCTGGCGAGTCGATTATTCGCTCGGGCCGGTCAAGGTCGGGAAGCAATTCCAAACGGCCGAGGCGATGGGCGCGAAAGTAACGCTCCTCTATGGCGATGAATGGCCAGCCGTGAAAATGAAAACGCTCGCCACCCGCGAAGAGGTGCTCTTGCCTAACGAGGAGCTGCTGGTGCAGATCGGCAAAGCGCTCTCCGCCTGAGCCGCTCGGCGCAGCGCGCAATCCCGCACAACCTTCATCGGATCGCACTTGCGTGAGTCCTCTCTTCGCCCAAACTGACACGCTTCCGCCACCATGTATCGCACGCACCACTGCAATGCTCTCCGCGCCGCCGACATCGGCGGAAAAGTCATGCTTGCCGGTTGGATCCACTCCCGGCGCGATCTCGGGGGCATCATCTTCATTGATCTGCGCGACCGCGAGGGACTGACGCAGATCGTCTTCCGCCCGGAGGAAAATCCCGAGGTAACCGAGCGCGCCCATTCCTTGCGACTCGAGGATGTGATTCAGGTTGGTGGCCGGGTTGCGCCGCGGCTAACGGGTCAGGCCAATCCCAGCCTGCCGACAGGCGAGATCGAAGTCGTGGTCGATGAACTGCACGTTCTCAATCGCGCCGATGTTCTTCCTTTCCCGCTCGAGGGCGAGGTGAACAACGAAGATCTGCGCCTCAGCTACCGCTACTTCGATCTGCGCCGGCCGCAGTTGTCACGCAATCTCCGCACTCGTCACCGGGTGGCGAAGGCGACGCGCGATTACCTCGACGAGCAGGGTTTTATTGAAATCGAGACGCCGATTTTGTCGAAGAGCACGCCGGAAGGGGCGCGCGATTTCCTTGTCCCGAGCCGGGTTTGGCCGGGGCGCTTCTACGCCCTCCCCCAGGCGCCGCAGCAATACAAGCAGCTCCTCATGGTCGGCGGGGTGGAGAAGTATTTTCAGATCGCAAAATGTTTCCGCGACGAAGACCTGCGGGCGGATCGCCAGCCGGAATTCACCCAGATCGATATCGAAGCGTCTTTCGTTAGGCCGGATGATCTCTACGCGCTGACCGAGGGAATGCTCGCGAAAATTTTTAAGGACGCGCGCAGGATCGACATCCCAACGCCTTTCCCCCGCCTAACGTATCGCGAAGCCGTCGGCACTTTCGGGAGCGACAAACCCGATCGCCGTTTCGGGATGCAGCTGGTCGATTTCACCGAAGAGTTTCGCAAGAGCGGATTCAAGCTCTTCCGCAGCGTGGTCGAGAGCGGCGGGGTCGTGAAAGCGATCAACGCGAAAGAATTCGCCGGCATTACGACCGGCGAGCTCGAGGAGATGACGACGATCGCAAAAACCTTCGGCGCGAAAGGGCTCGCTTCGATCAAGCTCGAGAACGACGAATGGAAATCGCCGATCGTGAAGTTTTTCTCCGAGGCGGAAAAGCAGATCTTGCAGAAGAAGCTCGCGCTCGAGGAAGGCGACCTGATTTTCTTCGGCGCCGACAAGTGGGAGATCGTGTGCGAAGTGCTCGGCCGCCTCCGGCTGCGCGTCGCGGAGATTCAGCGCCTAACGAAAGACTCCGACCAGCTCGATTTTCTTTGGGTGACGGAATTTCCCCTTCTCGCCTTCGACTCCGCGGGAGAAAAATGGAACGCGGTCCATCATCCTTTCACCCGTCCGCACGCCGACGATCTGGCTTTGCTCGAGGAAAAACGCTACGGCGAAATCCGCGCCGAAGCCTACGACGTCGTCCTCAACGGCGTCGAGATCGGCGGCGGCAGCATTCGAATTCACGAGCCGGAATTGCAGGCGAAAATGTTCGGTGTCCTCGGGATCAGCCCAGAGCAGCAGCAATCGCAATTTGGCCATTTGCTCCGCGCCTTTCGGTTAGGCGCACCACCGCACGGCGGGATCGCGCTCGGGCTCGACCGGCTCGTCATGCTCGTCTGCGGTGAAGAATCGATTCGCGAAGTGATGGCGTTTCCGAAAACCAATCGGGCCCAGGACCTGATGTCGCAATCGCCGAGCGAGGTCGATCCGAGGCAGCTCCACGAGCTCGGAATCCGGCTCACGGCCAAGGAAAAGAAATAGCGCTCGTTAGGCAGAACCCGCCTTTCCGCCGGTGCCGGCGCCGGCGGGCCGGATCGCATCCTTTTTCACGGGAACTTAAACGCGAAGAAGATCGCCTCGACGATGAGCGCGTAAGCGACGAGGATGTTCCACTCCAACTGCGAGCGGAAAAGCGGGAAGGCGACGCCCGTGAAGACGACGAGAGTGACGCATTCCTGCAAGATCTTGAGCTGCGGCGCGCTCCACTGGTAGGAGCCGATGCGGTTCGCCGGCACCTGGAAGCAGTGTTCGAAAAAAGGCCAGACCCCAGCTCGCCACGATCACGAGCCAGAGCGCCTGATGCTTGAACTTGAGATGGCCGTACCACGCCAGATTCATGAAAATGTTGGAAACCGTGAACAGCGCGATGGTTTTCATGCGGAGCCATCGCCAATCGCCTGCATCTCGTAAAGCGGAAGCCCCGCGGCCCGTGCCCCGTACGCGTTCCGGCGTACTCCGTCGCGGGAGCGCTGACCGAAACTCCGGCGCATCATGCGCCCGACGAAGCCACTCCCTGAAACCTCGGGCATGCAAGGGACGTTGCGAGCTGCGCGGGTCGGTAAAATGGTGATCCTCTGCGGGCCGGCGCTGGCTTCGGGGGTGCGGGCTCGAGGGCTGGTCTGGCAGGCTGGCGTCAGTCGAGATGTCGGCTGCTCCAGTGTGGTCGGGCAGTTCTGCAGGGTGTTGCCAGATCTGCGGGCTGGTGTGGCCGGTCCCGCGGGTCGGCGCTCGGCTTGCCAGCTTGGCGGTGTCCTAGAGGCGGTTGACGATCCAGATGCCGGGAAAGAGGCTCAAAACGCCAAATCGCATATACGATCTGGCGCGCCTTGTATCCATCGGCGGACGTTTTACAGGAATCGTCGCGGATCGCGCAGACTTCTCCAGACGATCCATGTAGATCATCGCGCGTTAGGCATGAATCGCGCAACCTTCGGCATTTGATCGCTTGATTGGCGGGTAATCGGCGGACGATTGGTGGTAAACCATCCGGCGTTTCCCATGGATCAGCGGACCTTTTGTATACGGGCCAGGCGTTCCGTCGCCATTGGTACTGGAACGAATATACGATCCAGCGCGCCGGATATCCGGTTTGGAAAATTTTGTGTCCTTCGGGCCGAGATTTGCCCAAATCGCGGATCGCTTTGCATTCAATCGGAAAAGCCTTGCCTCCGTCCCCGCAAGTCGCATATCCGGCGCCCGACGCCGTGCATGCGATTCCAAAACCTGCATGCACGATCCGCCGCGACAGGCATCCGTTCCCGGACGAGGCACATTCGAAGCGCAAAGATGGAAGCGCGACGCCGCTACTTTTGCCTACGAAATGGAGCCAGGCGTTAACCGCCCTTAGCCCCAGACTTCGCGGAAGAGGCGGTCGAAGTTTCCGCCCAGGATTTTCCCTATCTGGCGGTCCGAGTGTCCGCGTTTGCTGAGCAGGCAGGCCAGCTTCTCGAAGCGTCGCGGCGTGTTCAGATCCGGTACGAAGGTAAATGCGTCGGCGCGTTCGCCTGGGGCGGCGATTCCGAGTTTGCGGCGTTCCGCCATTTCCTCGACGAAGGCCTGGCGGTATTCCGGCGTCACCTGCACCGGTGAAATCGTGCCGTCGGTTCCGATGCCGACGTGATCTTCGCCGCAAATTTGCAGGGCGTGCTCGAGATGACGAATCACGTCTTCCGCCATCTGCTGGCCGCTCGTGCGCAGATAGGGC
>DASXDC010000240.1:0-3421 GCA_036490855.1 Chthoniobacterales bacterium | reverse complement strand
ACCGATGCGCCGTTCGCGGAATCTCCATCTCCTTCTTGCGGCTCTCCTTTGCCTAACGAATGGAATTTGCTTCGCCGGAGGCAAAGAACGAAGCACCAGCACCTCGCGCCAGTTCCTCGTTTACGGTGCCGATGTTCAGGTGCGGGGCGCGATCTGTGATCTGGCGGAAGAGATGAAATCCAATCTCCTCCGCCTGCTCGATCTGCACGACGACTGGAAGACGCCGCTGGTCGTGAACCTCGAATACCCGCAGGCCAATCTGCCGGATGTCGTCCCCGCGCCGCTCGAAGTGAGCCAGCTCGGTTATGGTCTCAAGCTCCAGCTCAATCTGTTCGTGACGAAAACCCCCCGCACGCGCGCCACGGAGGAGAGCCTGCTGCGCGCCATCCTCCTCGAATTCATGTATCGCGATCGCGGCAATGTTCCCGCCGGCACGCCCTATGTCACACCACCAGATTGGCTGATCGCCGGCGTGCTGGGATTGGAACCGGAGCGATCCTCAGATGCCGACGCCGAGCTCCTCCAGACGGTGGTGGCGGCGAATAAGATCCAGCCGCTCGACGAGGTCGTGATCCAGCGACGGGCGCAGCTTGATCTGCCTTCGCAAACGTTTTTCGACGCCTACTCGCGGGCGCTCGTGGAGTTGCTGCTCGATGCGCCGGATGGGCACGCCAAGCTGACAAAATACCTCAGCGATCTGCCGATTGCGCCTAACGACGCCATGGCGGATTTGCGCGTCCACTTTCCCGACACCCTCGCGCGCTCGCCGAGCAAATGGTGGGCGCTGAGTGTCGCTCGTCTCTCGGCGACTGATCGATTCGAGATCCTAACCGCCGCGCAGACGGCGGAGCAGCTCGATCGGGTGCTGCATTTCTCCATCCCGGCGCCCGGAGGAAAGGAGCGGGAGTATTCGTTAGGCGACTACGAGAAATTCATGAAACTGCCCGGCTACAAGCCCGTCCTTCAGCTCGTCAGCCGGCAACTCCTCCTCCTCAGTTCGCGCAGCCATCCCTCCTATCGCCCGATTGTGCAGGAAGATTACCAGCTGGCGGACCTCATCGCGCACGGCAGGACGCATCGGCTCGATGAACATCTGGCACGTGTCGCCAGTTATCGCGATGTCGTCGAAAAGCAGGCGACGGCGATTGACGATTACCTGAATTGGTATGAAGCGACGCAGATAAAAGCGATCAGCGGCGCATTCACGCAAATGCTCGAGGAGCCGAAGACTAACGATGCATCCTCCCGGCGGCGCGATCCGATTTCGGTTTACCTCGATTCAGTCGAGATGGAAATGGAATAGCGGTTCATGCGGGATCCCGAGGCGCAGCGCGCGCGCGGAGAGTGCCGGGACTAAAATCGTCGCTTACTCGACGGGCCGGGAATGTCGAGAGGCAGTCGTGGATCGGCGAAAGGGAAACAACGCCCCAATTTCATGCCGATAGTCGGCGTAGGTCGAGCCTAACGATTCGACCAGCATCTCGTCCTCTACCTTGATCCGATAGCCGTAGGCGAGGAAGGTCACGAGAAGAGACGCGCTCAGCGCCACGAGATTTCCGGAGGCCAATGCCACCCCGTTGAGGCAGAGGAGCGAACCGAGATAACCCGGATGCCGAATCCAACCGTAGGGCCCGCTCCGTTCGACCGAGTGCTCGTCTTGAACGAGGAGGGTGCGGGTGTACCGCTCGCGCAAGGTGAGGACCGCCCAGAGACGGAGGCAAAGACCAAGGCCAGCGATTGCGACACCGCACCAGGCGATGCCGGGAAGACCGGGAATGATTGCGCGACGGAACCAATGCGGAAGCCAGGCGGCCGCCTCCGTCGAATGCGCTTTTATCCCACAAACGAATCCAAGGACCGCGACCGCAGCAGAGAAAGAAACAGCCAGCGTGCTCCAGCGGTCCGAGGCGCCCGCGCGCATCGTCCGCGCTCGCGCGCCGAACCGGATTTCAGATTGAAGCCCATAGAGAAGAAGAATAACGAGCCCGCCCAGGCCGTAGGGAGGAAGGGTGGTGAAACGAGCGATCAACTCAGACATCGAACTGGTTTTTGATCGCAGCCTGGCAGACGAGCGGCGAAAAGAGAGGAGATTCGTCCTTCCGCGCAGAGGTCATGGGCTAATCTGGAATCTCAGCCTCGACCAGCTTTGCCAGGAGAATGAGCGATTCCTGCCAGCCGAGATAACAGGCCTCCGGTGGAATCGCCGCGGGCACCGATTGCTGCACGATGCTCAACTCGGTTCCGCAGAAAACCTCTTTCAAGTCGATCACGGTTTCCATTTCCCCGGCCAGGTTGGGATCGTCAAACTTCTCGCTGTAGCGAATGCGTTCGTGCGGCTTGAGCTCGCGATATTCACCGCCGAAAGCATGCGTCGCGCCGGTGGTGAAGTTGGTGAACGACATCTTGAAGGTCTCGCCGACTTTCGGCTCCAAGTAATGCACTTTGGCGGTGAATCCGTTCGGCGGAAGCCACTTCACCTGGGCGTCGGGTTCAAGAAACGCGCGGTAGATCTTTTCGGGCGCAGCCCGGAGAACGCGATGAAGTCGGATGGTATTCGTGGACATGATGACTACTTCCCGCGGTCGATGGCGAGCGCAAGTTGAGCGAAAGTTTTTTGAGGCGGGGAAGATTGCTAACGGGCGGAACGAGTTGAATTCCATCAGTGTTGCCAACCGCTGACCGGCAACTAATAGTGTGAGCTTCAACGCAAAATCATCATGTCACACGCACCTGCCGACTCGAAAAAACTGCTCTCCTACACGATCGCGGAATGGGCCTCTGCCTTGAAATACGAGGACCTGTCGCCAGAGGCGATTCAGTCCGCGAAGTTGTTCTGGTTCGATACGATCGGCTGCGCGCTCGGCGGGAGTCAGCAGGATGACGCGAAGATTCTGCTCAAGCATTACCAGGCGATGGGCGGCGGAAACGGCAGCGCGACAACTTTCGTCTCCGGGTTCAAGACCAATCCGGTCGATGCCTCGTTCCTCAACGGCCACATGATCCGCGCGATGGATTACAACGACATCTATTGGAAATCGGATCCTTGCCATCCGAGCGATCTGATCGCGGCGCCGCTGGCGCTTTGTGAAAGCGAAGGACTAAGCGGGAAGGATCTGATTCTCGCCACCATCATCGCCTACGAAATCGAGATGCGGCTTTGCGAAGTGGGCCGTCCCGGTGTGCGCGAATACGGCTGGCATCACGCGACCTTGAGCGCGTTTGCGGCGCCGGTCGCGGCCGGCCGCGTCCTCAATCTCAACCCGGCGCAGATGGTCTCGGCGATGGGGATCAGCGCGGCGCGCACGTTTTGTCCGGGCGCGGTGACGGCCGGTAAACTAACGAACATGAAGAACACCGTCGATCCGTGGGCGGGCCGGATGGGCGCGGAAAGCGCGCTTCTCGCGCGCGGCGGATTCTCCGG
>DASXDC010000239.1:0-11574 GCA_036490855.1 Chthoniobacterales bacterium | reverse complement strand
GGTCGCTTCGCCGAAGTCGGACGTGAAGTTGCAGCATCTGAGCGGACCGCTCGGCATTTTCCGGATCTATTATTTGCTTTTCGAGAACGAGCGCGGCTGGCAGCTCGCCCTGTGGTTCAGCGTCATCCTCAACGTCAACCTCGCGATCCTGAACATGCTGCCGATTCCCGTCCTCGACGGCGGCCACATCGTCCTCGCGCTGGTCGAGGCAGTCCGGCGCAAGCCGGTGAACATGCGGGTGCTCGAATTTATCCAGACCGGCTGCGCCGTCCTCATCATTGGCTACATCGCCTACATCAGTTTCTTCGATGTCGGCGATCTCATCGGTGGAAAGCAGAGCCCGAAGAGCACGCCCGCGGCCCAGGCGAGCCCGACGCCTTAAGAGCCGCCGTTTCCAAAGCGAAGCGTTCATGCTTTGCTCTCTCCT
Source organism: Chthoniobacterales bacterium (assembly GCA_036490855.1). Classification (GTDB taxonomy): domain Bacteria; phylum Verrucomicrobiota; class Verrucomicrobiia; order Chthoniobacterales; family UBA10450; genus Palsa-1392. The sequence goes on along the minus strand of DASXDC010000239.1, from coordinate 11,147 downwards.
GCCATGAACCGGCTCTCCTATTGCGACGATCCCTTCCATTATCGGCGTCGCCTTTCGCGCGAGGTCATGGTCGGCCAGGTCGGCGTCGGCGGGGAAAACCCGATCCGGGTCCAGTCGATGATCACCTGCGACACGATGGACACCAAGGCGTCGATCGGGCAGACGATCGAGCTGGCGGAGGTCGGTTGCGAGATCGTGCGCATCACCGCGCCGACGGTGAAGGACGCGGCCAATCTCCAGCATATCGTCAGCGGGCTTCGGGAGCGGGGCTGCGAGGTGCCGATCGTGGCCGATATCCATTTCAAACCGGAAGCGGCTTTGGAAGCGGCCCGCTGGGTCGAGAAAGTCCGGATCAATCCCGGCAATTACGCCGACTCAAAGAAGTTCAAGATCATCGAATACACCGACGAGCAATACGCGGCCGAGCTGGCGCGCATCCGGGAGCGCTTCGCGCCGCTCGTCAGCTTGTGCAAAGAGCGCGGGATGGCGATGCGCATCGGCACGAACCACGGCTCGCTCAGCGATCGGATCATGAACCGCTACGGCGACACCCCACTCGGGATGGTGGAGAGCGCGCTCGAGTTCGCCCGGATCGCGCGCGATCTCGATTATCACGCCCTTATTTTCTCGATGAAATCGAGCAACCCCAAGGTCATGATCGCGGCCTATCGGCTGCTCGTGGCCCGGCTGCGCGAGGAAGGTCCGGATTGGAATTACCCGATCCACCTCGGCGTCACCGAAGCCGGCGAAGGCGAGGACGCCCGGATCAAGAGCGCGATCGGGATCGGCTCGCTCCTCCAGGATGGGATTGGTGACACGATCCGGGTTTCGTTGACGGAGGATAGCATCCACGAGATCCCGGTCGCCCGTGCCTTGGTGGAAAACATCGCTCCGGAGGCCCGGAGGAGCCCTCCTCCGTCCCAGATGAACGGTGATCCGTCACAGATGAACGGTGGTCCGTCGCAGATGAACGTTCATCCAGAGCAGTTGAACGTTCATCCAGAGCAGTTGAGTCCTCATCCGGAGCAGTTGAGCCCTCATCCGGAGCAGTTGAGGGCTCGAAATGACATTTCCTTCGACCCTTTTTCCTATCAACGCCGGGCTTCCGAGCCGCTGGATGTGGAAAATATCCGCCTCGGCGGTGAAGAAACCGTCCGGGTTGCGATCCGGCAGGCCAATTTCGAGAAGATTGCCCACAAGATCGACCGGATGGGCGATTATAAGCCCGAATTCGTCTACGAAACTTCCGACCTGACCGAAATCGACCCCCGAAACGACGCCGCGATCGCTTCTATTAACAAAAATCGCGAGGCAAAGCTGGTCGCGGTCGCGGATGGGCTCGAGCTGCCGGTGATCGCCGCTTATCGGCTGCTCGCCGCCCGGCTGGAGCCACGGCACCCCATCCTTCTCAAGGATAACCTGACCATTTCGCAAAATCCGGAGGCGGAATTCCTGCCGACCCTCCTGACCGCGGCGACCAATATCGGCTCGCTCCTCTGCGACGGGATCGGCGACGCCATCCTCGTGCAGGGGGAGCACGGGCCCGGGCAGGCGTTGCGCCTCTCTTATAATATCCTGCAGGCGGCCGGGACCCGGATCTTCAAGACCGACTATGTCGCCTGTCCGTCCTGTGGGCGGACGCTTTTCAATCTCCAGACGACGACGGCGCGGATCAAAGCCGCCACCGTGCACCTGAAGGGGGTGAAGATCGCGATCATGGGTTGCATCGTGAATGGCCCCGGAGAAATGGCCGACGCCGATTTCGGCTACGTCGGCGGCGCGCCGGGGAAGGTCAATCTCTACGTCGGCAAGACAGCGGTGAAGTTCAACATCCCCGAGGCGGAAGCGGTCGAGCGGTTGCAGGACCTGATCCGCGAGCACGGAAAATGGGTCGACCCGGCGCCGGCGGCCCCGGCCGAGCCAGCCGACGCCGCGACCTCCGCGCTTTAGCCGCGGCGGGTTTGGGCAGCGATAATTCTTGCAAAATGGAAAGAAAAAGCTGGACTATTTCCGCGAAATCCGATCTCCTCCTCCTCGCTCAAGTCTCTTAGTCACCAAACCAATCCTGTCTTCCGGGGCCGTCGACTTCCCGTCACTAACGTCAGTTAGGCGGGGGCTGCACGCTAGGAGTTTCGGGGTAAGTCGGGTCACGGAAAGATAGAAGGCGTCGTTCAGTCATCTCAACCAACAAGAAACTTAATTATGAAAACCAACTCACGTCGATTTACTTCGGCCGGGCCTTCGGGCCGACTGGTCGTGGCGGTCGCCTCGCTCTCTCTTGGCCTGGCTGCCGTTTCCCTCCAGGCGCGGCCGGTTCCGCAGAATCTGGCCGGGGGTCTCAGCGCCCTCGTCGAGAGCAACCTCGCGACCAAGTCGCAGCCCGATAGCGGGCAGTTCAATGGCTATACCACCGCGCAGGCGGCTGCTTATGCCAATAACGCGATCCAGGACGAAGGGACCGGGCGTTTCCTCGTCGACATTTATCCGACGAACAGCCGGGTGAACGCAGAGGCGCTCGTGACGATGCTGCAGAAGCGTTTCGCTTCCTTCACCCTCACCGCGCTGGATAAGGATTATCACGGCGCCGGTGTGGTGGAAGGCTTCATCTCCCTCGATGACGTCGCGGCTCTCGGCAATATGCACGAGGTCCGCTCGGTGCATCTCGGCTTGAAGCCGGAGCTAAGCCGGCCGGTCGCTCCTGGCGGTGGAATTCAGGTGGGAACGACGGTGCCGCTCCTCGGCACGGCCTTCGACCAGGGTGTCTATCAGCATCGGGTCGATCAGATTAATAAGTTCTACAATCCGAATGCCAGCATCGACCTGGAAGGCTCAGGCATCAGCGTTGGTTTCATCTCCGATAGCATCGGCAGCCTGACGACCGACGTGAATAACTTCGACCTTCCCGGCGCGCCGAATAACCCTGTCAACACTCAGCCGGTCGTCGTCCTGCAGGACCTGGCCGGGACTAACGAAGGCCGCGGCATGGGCCAGATCGTTTACAAAATGGCGCCGAAGGCTCGCATCGGGTTCGCCACTGCCAACGGCGGTGAAGTGAACTTCGCGAATAATATCCGCGCCCTCGCCGCGCTCCCCGGTTTTGAATATCCGCCTGAGATTCAACAGGGCTTCAAGGCTGATGTCATCTGCGACGACGTTGGTTATGGTGACGAGCCTTTCTTTGAAGATGGCCTCATCGGCGATGCGGTCGATCAAGTCGCCGCCGCCGGCGTGAGTTACTTCTCTTCGGCAGGTAATGACATTGGCACCTACGACTACGATTCCGATTATCGGAACGTGCCGAACGGTCCCGACGCTCTCACGGGTACGAACATTAACCTGGCTGGAGTCCCGACCAACCTTTATCAGGGTGGTTTCCATAACTTCAATCCGAACGCAGGTCAGCAGGATGTCGCTCAGACCGTGAACGTCCTCGCCTCCGGCGAACCGGCCACTAACTTCCAGTGGGACGATCCCTATAACCAGGTGCTAAACTTCGATCCCAACCCGATCTTTACCGGGCATGGCGATTATGTCGATATGCCGATCACGTTCGTCACCCCGAGCCTGACGGCGGGTAATAACTATGTCATTACCGTCACGGCCGATACCGGCAGTTCGTTCGACGCAATTGTCACGATCAAAGATCCAAACGGCAACATCATCGTAAACGCCCAAGACACGGGAACGGATGAGACAATTAACCTCTATCCGCCAGTCACCGGTGCTTACACCATCATCGTGATGAACTTCGGCGGCACGATGGGGCCGTTCACGGTCAACGTTTATAATGGTTTGAATCCGCAGATCACGACCGACTTCAACCTCCTCGTCTTCGACTTGGAAGGTAACTATCTGTCGAGCAGCTCGCTGACGACGAACAACTACGCGACCAATATTCCGTTCGAGTTCGGTACGACTTCGCCGAAAGCGGGCGAGACGCAGGTCCAGTATGTGATCGCTCGTTCGAGCATCCCGACTGCCCCGCAGCCGGCGACACATATCCGTTGGATCATCCGCGGCAATGGCTTGTCCGGCATCGGACCGGCGGAGTACTTCACCATCAATACGCCCAACACCAAGGGCCACGCGATTGCGAATGGCTGCAACGGCACTGCCGCCTACAGCGTATTCCGCCCGAGTATTGCTGAGTATTTCACTTCGCCCGGACCGGGGACCGTTTACTTCGACAGCATGGGTAACCGTCTTGCGACTCCGGAAGTGCGCCTCCAGCCAGGCGTCGCGGCAGCCGATGATGCGAACACCTCCTTCTTCGGTGGTGATGACGTCGGTGACCTCGATACCCTGCCGAACTTCTCCGGCACGAGCGCGGCTGCACCCCATGCCGCAGCCATCGCCGCTCTCGTTCTCGAAAGGAACGGCGGTCCCGGCAGTGTGACTCCGGCACAGATGACGCAGATCCTGCATCAGGCGGCCTTCCCGCACGACCTCGATCCGAACGCCGGTTCGGCAAAGGTCCGCGTGAGCGACGGCGGCTCGGTCCGGATCACGATTAATGTCGACCTCGGATTGAACCCAAGCTCAGGCGTGAACAACCTGAACTCGTTCATCGTCTCCTACAGTGGCCCGAGTGCGCTCGCCACGCTCGTCTTCAATCCAGAAGGCACGGCAGCGACGGCCGGTAACACAACCGGCGGCAACAACGGTCTCGACCTGTCCAACACCTACTTCAGCAATGTCTATCCGGGTGTGGTCTGGGAGCCGAACACGAAGGCGTTCACGATGGGCAATTCGGTCGGCCTCGGCGCTGGCGATGCAGTCGCCAGCTTCAGCAACCAGGCGCCCTTGCCATCGGTGGCGGGACAATGGTGGACGATGTCGCTCTCATTCCCGAACGGGAATTTCACCTCCGGTGACGAGCTCCACTTCACTGTCGGCCACGGCCCGCAGCACAATCGCGTCGTCACGAACGGCATCGGACCTGATGGAGGCGCCACCTCCACCTCGTTTGTCATGGCCGACCTCTTCGGCGGCGAGCTGCTCCTGCCGGATGGCCAGCTGATCCGTCATGGCATGACCTTCAGCGGCACGACCACCGGCGGCGGCACCTTCAGCGGCACGCTGCAAAACAAGGTCGGCGCCGGTTATTCCAACACCGACGGCTTCGGTTTCATCAACGCCGAAGCAGCGGTCCACCTCCGCCCGCGCTGATCGTTACGCGACTGAATTAGCGAAACGGCAGGTCATGCAGATGACCTGCCGTTTTTGCTTTTCCGTCTCGCGAGCGCCCGATCCAAGTTTGACGCGGCCGGGCCTCGCATCCATATTCGCGCTCCTCAAACGCAGGGCGATTCGCCTCCGGCGAATATCATCATCATCGCTCACCGGCGACCTCCAGCCGCAAATTTTCGAGGGATCAACGTCATGGACAAAATCCGCAACATCGCAATCATCGCCCACGTCGACCACGGCAAGACGACGCTGGTCGATCAACTCCTCCGGCAATCCGGCACCTTTCGTTCCAACCAGAAAGTCGAGGAGCGGGTGATGGACTCGATGGACTTGGAACGCGAGAAGGGCATCACCATCCGGGCGAAGAACGCCGCCTTTAACTGGAACGGCTATCGCATCAACATCGTCGACACGCCCGGCCACGCCGACTTCGGCGGCGAAGTGGAGCGGATCATGAAGATGGTCGACGGCGTCCTCCTCGTCGTCGACGCGCACGACGGCCCGCAGGCGCAGACGCGCTTCGTTTTGAAGAAGGCACTCGAGAACAAGGTCAAACCGATCGTCGTGATCAATAAAGTCGATCGCGAAAACGCCCGTCCGCACAAGGTCCTCGACATGGTCTTTGATCTTTTCGTCGAGCTGAAGGCAAACGACGAACAGCTCGATTTTCCGATCGTTTACGCGAGCGCGAAGAATGGCTTCGCGATGCGCGAAGTGCACGAAAACAGCGAGGACATGGCGCCACTCTTCGAAGCGATCGTGAAATATATCCCGCCGCCGGCGATCGCGAGCGAGCCCTTTTTCCAGATGCTCGTATCGAACCTGCACTACAGCGATTATCTCGGCCGCATCGCCCTCGGGCGCATCGTTAGCGGCCGCGTCGCCGTCGGCGATTCCGTCGTCAGCATTCATCGCGATGGCCGCCGCGAACGCGCCAGCGTCACCGCGCTTTTCACTTACGCCGGCCTGCAACAGGTCGAGACCCAGCACGCCAGTGCCGGAGATATCGTCGGGCTTTGCGGCTTCGAGGAAGTCTATATCGGCGAAACGCTGACCGACCGGGAAGAGCGCACGCCGCTCCAGTTTGTCGACATCGATCCGCCAACCATTCGCATGCGGATTCTGGTTAATGATTCGCCCTTCGCCGGCCGCGACGGCAAGTTCGTCACCGCGCGTCATGTCCGGGAGCGACTCGTTAGGGAAACGCGCGGCAACGTCTCGCTCCAGGTCAACGACACCGAATCAGCCGGTGCTTTTGAAATCAACGCCCGCGGCGAAATGCAAATCGCCGTCCTCGTCGAACAAATGCGGCGCGAAGGCTACGAAGTGATGGTCTCGCGTCCGGAAGTTATCTTCCACCGCGCAGAGGACGGTGGATTGCTCGAGCCGATCGAGAATCTCTACGTCGAGGTGCCTAACGATAACCTGGGTGACGTCCTGCAATCGATCGCCGCCCGCAAAGGCGAAGTCGTGGGCATGGACCACCACGCCAACCGCGTCAGCGTCGAGGCCGTCATCCCCACCCGCGGCCTGATCGGTTTCGAGAGTGATCTCGTCAATCTCACCCGCGGCGAAGGCATCATGAGTCATCTTTTCCGCGAGTACGCGCCTTTTAAGGGCGAGATCGAAGGCCGCAACCGCGGTGTGATGGTTTCGATGGAACCCGGCGTCAGCACCGCTTACGCGCTCAACAACATTCAGGCGCGAGGGAAATTATTTGTCGGTCCGCAGGAGGAAATCTACGCCGGCATGATCGTGGGCGAGAACGCCCGTCCCGATGATCTCCCGGTCAATCCCTGCAAGGCGAAGCACCTCACGAATATGCGCAGCCAGGGCGACGGCAAAGGCATTCAGCTCGAGGCACCGCTCAAGATGAGCCTGGAGCGCGCGATCGAATACATCGGCTCCGACGAGTATGTCGAGGCGACGCCAAAATCGTTGCGCCTGCGCAAGCGCATCCTCGACGCCACCGCGCGCAAACGCGCCGGCAACGCCGCCGCCGCCTAACGAGGGACGCCAAACCCATTAACACCCCGGCCGGCCGCGATGGAATCGCCTCCCACGATTGACCCCCACGCTTCTCGCCGATAAGGTCGTCTTCGGAAGGGAGAGAGCGATGAAAACCGAAGTCCGGATCGAGTATTGCACGGTCTGAAACTACGCGCCGAAAGCCGTCAGTTTGGCGGCTAAAATTCTCGAACTCGGCGATCGGATCGCGTCGCTCATGCTGGTCCCATCCAGCGGCGGCGCCTTCGAAGTCACCGCCAATGGCAAACTGCTCCATTCCAAACTCGCGACCCGCGAATGGCCGGATTTCGACGCCATCGTTAGGCAGATCAAGAAGGCCAAGTAGCTTTCAGTTTTTCAGCGTTTCAGTTTTTCAGCCTCTCGACTTCCGGAGAGTGAAGGGTGCCTGGTGGCCCTCGCGATCTTCAAAATCGCCGTCGACTCGCAAGAGCCGAGGTAGGTTCGATTCCTATCCTCTCCGCCTCATGCTGAATCTCTTAGGAAAGCAGGAAGACTATCGGAGTCCGGGCATCCTCCCCTTCTTGCTTTCTTGTGTTCCTGAGAGGTTCCCTTTCTCTGCAAAGGAGGTGATGCGGCATGTCGCGTGAGCAGATTCGCACTCTGACCTCGCTTTCATCTTGCGCCGGCTGAGCTTCCAAGTTGAGCCAAGAGGCCCTGTCGCAAGTCTTGCGGCAGCTTCCGCAGTACAAAAGCCGCAACATTCTCGTCGGTTCCGCGACCGCCGATGACGCCGGCGTTTTCCGTCTCGATGCCGAGCGCGCGCTCGTGCAGACGGTCGACTTCTTCACCCCGATCGTGGACGAACCGTTCGCCTACGGCCAGATCGCCGCGGCCAACGCGCTCTCCGATGTCTTCGCAATGGGCGGACGGCCCATTTCCGCGCTCAACATTCTGGGCATTCCGACTGATCTGGTATCCGAGAAAATCATCGCCACCATCCTGCGCGGCGGCCAGGAGAAAGCCCGCGAAGTCGACTGCGCGATCATCGGCGGGCACACCATCCGCAACCCCGAACCAATCTATGGACTGGCGGTCACCGGACTCGTTTCCCCAAAAAAAATGCTGACCAACGCCGGCGCTCGCGCCGGTGATCTGCTCGTGCTCACGAAGCCGCTCGGCACCGGCATCGCCACCACCGGTATCAAACGTCGCCTAACGAGTCGCGCGTTGGCACGGAAATCGATCGAACTCATGTCGCAGGTGAATGTCGCTGGCGCCACCCTGGCGGAGCGCGGTCTGGTCCGTGCCGCGACCGACGTTACTGGATTCGGGCTGCTCGGACATCTGGCCTCGATGTGCCGCGCGAGCGGCGTCAGCGCACAACTTTGGCCATCCGAAATTCCCGCGCTCGACGATGAAATCTTCCGTTTGATCGGGCGCGACTGCGTCCCCGGCGGCACCCTGCAGAATTTGAAAACGTCGCGCCCGATTACGAGCTGGGGCAAAACTTCGCGCTCTCAAAAGCTGCTCCTGAACGACGCCCAAACCAGTGGCGGATTGCTCCTCGCTGTCGCGCCGAAAAACCTCGCAGCGGTGCGCCGACTCCTGCTCCGAGGGAAGACGGGATCTCGAGCCTTGATCGGGAAGATCGAAAAACGCGGTCATGATCTCATCACTCTGACCACGCCATGAGCGAGCGGCGCGCCATACCCGCGGTCGGTCGCCTCCTCGAAGCGCTCGGCGAGACAACTCTGCCCCGGCCGTTCCTCAGCGCACTCGTTAGGCGCGAACTGGCCTCTCTGCGCAAGGAGGGAGACGTTCCCGACTTCGGGAAAATACTCAGCCGCATCCGCGCCGAAGTCGCGCGGCTCGAGCGCAGCCGACTCCAGCCGGTGATTAATGGCACCGGCACCATCCTTCACACCAATTTCGGACGCGCGCCGCTCGCCGCCGCCGCCGCCGCTGCCCTCGGCCAGATCGCCCTTTCCTACTCCAACCTCGAATATGATCGCGAAAATGGAGCTCGCGGAAAACGTGGCGCTTATCTCGAGCGCGGGCTCGCCCTTCTCTGCGGAAGCGAAGCCGCTACCGTGGTCAACAACTGCGCCGCGGCTCTTGTTCTTGTCGTTAGGCATTTCACTCGGGCTAAGCCGGAAGTCGTCATCTCGCGCGGCGAGCTCGTCCAGATCGGTGGCAACTTTCGCATTGGCGAGATTGTGATTACGACGGGCGGTCGCCTCCGCGAAATCGGAGCGACGAACAAAACTACGCTCGAAGACTACGACGCCGCGATCGGACCGGACACAGGGCTTATTCTCCGCGTGCATCAAAGCAACTTTTTCATGAGCGGGTTTGCCGATGCTCCGCCTAACGATGAAATCGCGCAGCTCGCCCGACGCCGCCGCGTGCCTTTCGTCGCCGATCTTGGGAGCGGAGCCGTCTTTCCAACGGAAAACATGGGTTTGACGGAACACGAGCCGACCGCCACAGAAACGCTCAAGCTCGGCGTCGATCTGATCTGCTTCAGTGGCGACAAGATTTTCGGCGGGCCGCAGGCGGGAATCATCGTCGGTAAGGCGCGCCGCATCGCCGCGCTTAAACGCGAACCGCTCTTTCGCGCGCTCCGTTGCGATAAGCTCATCCTGGCCGCGCTCCAGACCACGATGGAGGCGCACTTGCGCAAGGAATGGCCGGCGATCCCGGCGCTCGCGCTCCTGCAGATTTCGCCTGAACAACTTCGCGTGCGGGGCGAAGAGCTCATTGAGCAACTGGTTTCCCTCCCACTTCGGCTTCGCCTCGTCGAGAGTGAAACCGAGGTCGGTGGTGGCGCCCTTCCCCGGAGCCGGATCGGCTCGATCGCGCTCGGCCTGCGCCCGGAGCGGTTTTCGCCTAACGAGCTCGCGATCCGGCTTCGCCAGGGCACGCCTGCGGTGGTCGGTTACATCTCCGGAGGCGAGGTCCGGCTCGACCTGCGCACCGTCCTGCCGGCGCAGGACGAGCTGCTAGCAGGAGCTTTGCGCACCTGTCTGGAGCGTCCATGATCCGCCGCCTTATCCTCGCCACCGCCGGTCATGTCGATCACGGCAAGACCGCGCTGATCAAGGCGCTCACCGGTACCGACACCGATCGCCTCCCAGAAGAAAAAGCGCGTGGCATCACAATCGATCTCGGCTTCGCCCATCTCGCGCTGCCCGGCTTTTCCATCGGCGTGATTGACGTGCCGGGGCACGAAGATTTCGTGCGCAACATGATCGCCGGCGTCGGCTCGATCGATCTCGCGTTGTTGGTCGTCGCGGCCGACGACGGCTGGATGCCACAGACGGAAGAGCATCTGCAGATTTTACTCTACCTCGGCGTGACCCGCGCGCTCGTCGCCCTAACGAAAAGCGATCTCGGCTGCGTGGAGTCGCGTCGGGAAGAAATTCGCCGACAGCTGGAGGGAACGGCTTTTTCCGACGCGCCGATTGTCGCAACGTCTGTGCGGACGCAAAACGGAATCACGGAGCTGAGAGAGAGGCTCACGAGCGAGTTTGCGAAATTAGGGGAGGCTCGCGACTTCGGAAAGTCGCGTCTCTTTGTCGACCGCGTTTTCACCGTGCGCGGCGCCGGCACAGTCGTGACCGGAACCCTCAGCGGCGGGCGGTTCGTGCGCGGCGAAGCTGTCGAGGTGCAGCCGTGGAAGATCAGCGCGCGCATTCGCGGGCTTCAGAGTCATAATCAGCCGCTGGAAGTCGCAGAGCCGAGAGCGCGCCTGGCGCTCAATGTGGCCGATCTTGCTCCCGAGGAAATCTACCGCGGAGCGATCATCACGACGCCTGACAGCGGCGACCCGTCCCGCGCGATCGATGTCCTGCTCGAGCGCTCCGCGCGACTCCCGACGACCGCCCGACCGCTGAGAAGCGGATCGACGCTTAACTTTCATTACGGAAGCGCGCGTCTCATCGCGCGTTTGCAACTGCTCGACCGCAAAGAATTCTTGCCTAACGAAA
>DASXDC010000238.1:0-28436 GCA_036490855.1 Chthoniobacterales bacterium | reverse complement strand
CGCGAGTGTTTTCGCCTGGAAGGATACAACTTTTTGGGGCTTTTCACGAGCCTTGCGTATTCTCACCTCTCATTTTTGAGTGAGAAAATCGGCCTCCTATTGGAATGGCGTCCTGTGCAGCGCAGCGGAATCGGCTCGCAGAGCTGTCTCTACACCAGGAATCATGAGAGTTCGTGAACGCGAGGCGCGATCACCAGCGTGCGAGGCGCACGCGCTCCCCAGGCGCCGGGATTGATCGGGGAACGGCGAGGCGGGGAATCGTTGCGGATTTCACCGGGGCTGAGCCTAATTGTCTTCCGGCGATCGTTATTGGAGCGGCGTTCCCGGGAACGCAAGGGAATCGCTCGCAGAGCTGTCTCTACACCAAGAATCATGAGAGAGAGTTCGTGAACGCGAGGCGCGATCACCAGCGTGCGAGGCGCACGCGCTCCTCAGGCGGACGGCCGCTCGTGGATCGGGGGCGTTCTGCGCCAGGATTGATCGGGAAGCAGGACTCGGGGCTCGCCGAAAATGGCACCTTTGACCACTTGCCACGGTGACGCCGCCGGGTAACCGCCACCTCGGGAGTTACCGTTTTTTTTTGGCAGACATCATTGAACAGCGGATGCTCCGGCAAGCGCGCTCGTTTGGCCGGGATTCAGGAAGAGATGGCGGGTATCGACGACCAGAAAATTCGCGTCCTGATAGACGATGGAATCGGGAGGCGGTTGCGTGAGAAGTGGCGCCACCCCTTGTACCATGCCGAGTACTTCGCCGGGCTCGGCAAGGCGCAGCTGGCGAAGGAGGCGACTGCTGTAATGCCGCGAGAAGGCCTTGCGGTCGAGGAGCCAAAAATCGACGCGCTGATCGCGCAGACATTGGCGCAAGAAGGCCGGGTCGGCACTGTATTGGGCGCGCGCGATCTCCAGTCCACGAGCGCGCAACGGCAGGTAATAGGCGGGGTGGAACGGCACCGCGCATTCCGCCCCGACGATGATGGAGCGGCGGCAAAGAGTGGGGAGATTTTCGGCCTCGTCGGAGAGCGAGGCAATTCGGATCGTCGTCGGTTGGCGCGCAAAGAAATCGTAAAGCGCGGAGTCGGTGCCCTGGATGTAACCGTTGGTCGGGAAATGTGGCAGGAGCAGCGGATAACCCGCGACGAGAGCGAACAGGAGGAGGCAGACCGTTAGCATCATCGTGTCTCGTTTCGATTTTTTTTTTGGCAGAGCCGCCTCCCAGCGCAAAGCCGCATCGAGCAACGCCACCAGCACACCAGCGGCGAGAAAAATCATGAGCACCCGCATGGTGGGGCCGGTGTAGCGATTCGGAAGGTAAAGACGAAAGAGCATGAGGTGGGCGAGGCCGAACAGTCCCATGGCCGACCCGATGATCTGCGGGAGCGGCCCGGCGCCAGGTGGCACGGCGTTCAGCAAAGGGAATTTCTCCGGGAAACGACGCAACACCGGCCAGAGAAAGGCGGCCAGAAACCACGGCGGGCGAGTCGGCATATTATGGATGCCGCCGTTACCCCCCACCCACACTCCCCACCATGAGGGAAAAAAGAATGGCACCCGTCCTTTCGGACCGAATTCGGGCATCTGCCGCGCCGCCGCGGAAGTGACGAGCGGCCCAAAAGCACCCGTTTGGTGAAGATAAGGCCAAAGGCAGAGAAGGACGAGGGCGAGCGATCCCGTCAGCTGCAGGTAGTAACGCAATTCCCTCACCAGCACCGGCCTATTCTGCCACCGCCAACACGCCAGCCCGAGAACGCCCAGGCTGAGCAAGGCACTGGGTGGAAAGAACAGTGCCTCGAGCGTAGTCGTCGCCAGGACGCCGAATATCGAGCCCCCCAACTGGTAATAAAGGAAAGCGGCGAAGAGCGGATAAAAGAACGCGCGCGGTGTTGCCGAAGAAAGATCGCTGTTCAACCAGAGGCATTGCACAAACAAGATCGCGCCCACCGTCGCGATGGCGCGGGAATGGAAGAAGCGCCAGGCGAACCCGAAGAAATAGCTCACCGCGATGAGGCTCAGCCCGGTTGGAATCAACTTGCTCGCAAGTAAAGGATTAATCCCTAACCTTGCGAGCAACCAATAAAGCGAGGTGAAACCGACCGGGGCAAGAGACTGGAAGTAATCAGCCATCGGATCGCCCGGAAAAAGTTGCGGATCGAGATAGCGAAACATCCAGAAGACATGCTCGCGGACATCGTCGGCCAGCGCATAAGGCGATGCCAAGGCCTGGTGCAACGCCAGACCCCCGGCGAACGCCGCATAGAGAAGGGCGACCGCAAACCACGGCCACATTCTCCGCCCCGGTATCACATCGTCGGTGCCGTCAAGCCAATCGCGCAGGCGCGCGACCGAGGAATGCGAGACTCGGGTCATGTAGCTTACTTGCTGCAGCGTGGTCAAAGCTCGACCGACCGCGACCGAGCGACGCCAAGGCCGGGCAATCGGCGGCAGCCGCGACTTACGACTTGTAGCGCAAGCGCTTCTTGTGGCGGTTTTCTTTCATCCGCTTGCGGCGCTTATGCTTGGAGATTTTTGCTTTTCGTCGTTTTTTCAGCGAGCCCATAGAGGAGATTTCAATCTGCCGATTTCGGAGTGCCGAAAGTCAGCATCTGAAACCACAAAATGCGACCGACCCCGGTCGCGAGCAGCGAAGGTAAAGGGATTGCGCCGGTTGGCAACTCATTTTGCGCTCGCTAAAGCGGCGGCAAGTTGGGCGGCGTGCTCGGCCGGTTTGACCTTGCGCATGATGGCCGCGATTCGGCCCTGACTGTCGATGACAAAGGTGCTCCGCTCAGCGCCCATATATTTTTTGCCATACATGCTTTTCTCCACCCAGACACCGTAGTCGTTGACGATTTTTTTCTCCGGGTCGGCGAGGAGCGGGAAGGGGAGGTGATACTTGCCGATGAATTTCTCGTGGCTGGCCGCGGAATCGACACTGACGCCGAAGACTTCGGCCTGCCCCTCGAAGTCACTCCACGCGTCACGTAATCCGCAGGCCTGCGCCGTGCATCCGGGAGTGTCGTCCTTTGGATAAAAATAAAGGACGACTGGTGAGCCGCGGAAGTCTCTCAGCCTGACGACCTCGCCGGACCCGTACTTCCCGCCCACGGCGGTGGCTTTGAAATCCGGCGCAGAATCGCCGGCCGCAAGCTTCGCTTCGTCGCTCATCTCTCGAAGAAGATAATCAGCAGGCCGACGATGCACAACAGGGTGCCCATGACGCCGGCCTCGTATATTTCAAAGGAGCGGAGCTTTACCTGTTCAATGCCAGTGAGGGCGAGCGCGGTGAAAGCGACCATGCCGGCGATGGTGCCGACGGTAAGGATGAGAGTGAGGAGCGCAAAGCCGTGCCAGCCATAGCGCACGCCGGAGACGTAGATCGGCACGAATGCTTCGCAGGGCGAGAAGGTGAGGAGAGCGAGCAGGCTGCCGATCGCGGCGAGATCGGAGTGCGAGAGCGAGAAGCGCTCCGCGCCTTTTTCGTGATCGTGCTCGTGAACATGCGCATCCTGGTGCCCGAGATGCAGATGGGTGTGGGTGTGGCCGGTCGCTTGCCTAACGACATAGAAAAGTCCGAAGAGAAGCAGCGCACCGCCCGCGATCCGCGGAAACCACGTTCCGATGCGATCGCTCAGCGCGATTCCGAGCCAGGCGACAATAAAACCGAGCGCAGCCGTGAAGCAGGCGTGCCCGCTGGCTGCGAACGCGGTGATGGTGAGAGTCTTCAGACGGCTCCATTTCTGTGCCCGCGCCGTAAGGACAAAAGGAAGCCAGTGTGTCGGAATGACGGCGTGGAAAAACGCGATGCCAAATCCGGTGGCGGCGATCGGGGCGAGGACGGAGTCGTTCATCGATTGGAGCAGACGAAGGCGGATTTAAGCAGATCGATCGAACTGGATTGGGGCCCGCTTTTCGGCCGGCGTCAGGCGCTCGGTTCCCTCGACTCCGGGAAGATGGTCGGGCTGGTGGGATTTGAACCCACGGCCTCTGCGTCCCGAACGCAGCGCTCTACCAAGCTGAGCCACAGCCCGACGTTACCTGCCGAGCGCGCCGGGTTTGTCTCCCGCGGCCGCGCGCAGCGCCCCTACTTCGCGCACTTCGCCTGCACTGGCAAGACGATTCCATCGTGACCGAGAAAATCCGTTGACAAGCAGGCTGCGGCACGCATTATCCGAATCCCCTTGCCCAACGATGATTGCACCGATTTCCACCTCTGCAGCCCTAACGAATGGTTCGACCGCCATCCTGCAGTTCCCCTCCGAGCCCAGCCGTTCCGCCGTTCGTTCCTTGAGAAATATGACCGCTCAACTCCTGCAAGAAGCAGCCAAAGTGATTCCGAACCAGCAGCTCCTGATCAACGTCGTCTCGAAGCGTGTCCGGCAGCTCGGGATCGGTCACCGGCCACTCGTCGAAGCCACTCCCAAATCCTCTCTGACCGATATCGCCTTGAAAGAAATTATCGCCGGCAAGCTCTCCTTCGAGGAGCTGAAGGACGCCGCCGCCGAGGCCTAAATTTGTCTCGCGTGCCGGTCCGCGCCGACCATGCCCGCTGAGACAATTCTCAATCGCAAAGCGCTGCGCGATTTCCACATCCTCGAGCGCTTCGAGGCGGGCGTGGAGCTGAAGGGGAGCGAAGTCAAATCGATCCGCGCCGGCAAAGCGAACATCGGCGACGCCTTTGCCCGAATCGAAAAAGGCGAAGCCTTTCTCTACGGCGCCGACATTCAGCCCTACGCGCAGGCGAGCCATGAAGTGCCGGCGACGAAGCGGGTGCGCAGGCTTCTTCTCCACCGGCGCGAGATCGACAAACTTTACGGCCTAACGAACATCGCAGGCCGCACTCTCGTCGTCCTGAAACTCTATTGGAAAAACGGCCGGATCAAAGCCGAGGTCGGCGTCGCCCAGGGCAAGGAAGCGCGCGACAAACGGCTCGACTTGAAAAAGCGCGCGACCGACCGGGAGACGGCGCGCGAGGTGGCGCGTTTCAATCGCAAACACGGCTAACGATTTTCCTTTTCATCATTCCGCCTTCATCCTTTCCGCATGTCTCCGCTCCTCATCATCTTCTTCACCGTCTTCATCGACATGGTGGGATTCGGCATCGTCATCCCGGTCCTGCCGCTCTATGCGGAACATTTTCACGCCACGCCGGTCGAGATCGGTTGGCTGACTGGAATTTATTCCGGGATGCAGATCATCTTCGTCCCGATCCTTGGGCGGCTCTCCGATCGCTTCGGTCGCCGTCCAATCCTGATCGTTAGTCTGATCGGGACCGCCCTTGGTTTTCTCGTCATGGGCTGGGCGACTTCGCTCGTCCTCCTCTTCGTCGCCCGCATTATCGATGGCGCGAGCGGCGGCAACATTTCGACCGCGCAGGCTTACATCGCCGACGTCAGCACGCCGGAAAATCGCTCGCGTTCGATGGGCGTGATCGGCGCCGCCTTCGGGCTCGGTTTCACCTTTGGGCCGATGATCGGCGGAATCCTGAGCCGCATTTCCTACGGCGCCCCGTTCTTTTTCGCGGCGGCGCTCGCTTCCCTCAACGTCGTCCTGCTTTACTTCATCCTGCCGGAAAGTCTCTCCGCCGAATACCGCTCCCAGCCGCATCAGCGCACCCGGCTGGCGGAAGTTTTCCAGCATGGACACGGCCGCTTTTTCGGCACGATCGTGGTCACTTATTTTTTCACCATCACCGGCTTCGCGATCATGACTACGCTCTTCGCGCTCTTCACCGAAAAGCATTTTGGATTCGACGCGCGCCAGACCGGTTACGTTTTTGGATTCATCGGAATTCTGAGCGTGATCCTGCAAGGCGGTCTCATCGGGCGGCTGATCAAGATGTTCGGGGAAACGGCCCTCGCCCGCACCGGACTCCTTCTCCTCGCGGCCTCGCTCGCTTTCCTGCCGCTGGTCGGCACGATTGCCGCGCTCCTCCTTGTCTGCGCCACGATTGCGATCGCCAACGGTCTCGTCAATCCGACCTTGAACGGCCTCGCCTCGCAGATGATCGATCGCAGCTGGCAGGGCCGCGCTCTCGGGCTGATGCAATCGGCCGGAAGCTTCGGCCGACTGATCGGTCCGCTCCTCGGCGGCTGGCTCCTCATGTTCGATCTCGGCCGGCCGATCCATGATTATGCGCGGACGCCGTTCTTCATCAGCGCGGCGCTTCTGCTCGTCGCCTTCGCGCTCGCACTCAGTTTCCGCAAACCGTCGACGGATAAGATGCAGCCTGTCGTGGCGGTCGAGGCGGACGTCTGATTTCGAAGCTGAGCCTAACGACTCCGGACGAACTCCGCACCGCCGGAGGCTCAGGCCAGGGATCGCGAGTCGCGTGCGCACCCTGGTGCGGCTGCTACCTTGGAAGATGAAACGTCTCCTTTTCACTCTGGGCGGACTCGGCCTCGCGGGCTGGGGCATTTCGCGCCTGCTCCGCGGTAATTTTTCCTTCACCGGCAAATCCGTTCTCATCACCGGCGGTTCGCGCGGGCTCGGCCTCGCCATCGCTCGTCAGCTCGCGATGGAAGGCGCCCGGGTCGCGTTATTGGCGCGGGATGAAAAGGAACTTGAGCGGGCCTGCGACGAATTGCGCGGCATCGGCGGCGAAGCCTTCGCCGTGCCGTGCGATCTGCTCGATCGCGGCCAATCGTTAGGCGCGATCGAGACGGTGATCGATCGCTTCGGTTCGCTCGATGTCTTGATCAACAACGCCGGCGTCATCGAGGTCGGCCCGCTCGAGAACATGCAGCGGCACGATTTTGAGAAATCGATCCAGCTGCATCTTTGGGCGCCCTTTAATCTCATTCGCCAGGTCATCCCGCAGATGCGGCGCGCGGGTGGGGGACGGATCGTCAACATTTCCTCGATCGGCGGCAAAGTCGCCGTCCCGCACATGGCGCCCTACAGCATGAGCAAGTTTGCGCTCGTCGGGCTCTCCGATGCTTTCCGCAACGAGCTGGCGCGCGACCGCATTCGCGTCACGACCGTGATGCCGGGGCTGATGGAAACGGGTTCGCAGGTGCATGCGAAATTCAAAGGCAACCACGGCGCGGAATACACCTGGTTTTCGCTTTCCTCCGCGCTCCCCTTCGCCTCGGTCGATGCCGATCGGGCCGCGCAGAAAATCGTCGAGGCCTGCCGCCATGGTCAGGCTTCGCTCATCATCGGATTTCCGGCCCGGGTCGCGATTATCGGCAATGCGCTTTTCCCCAGCCTAACGGGCGAGGTGATGAAACTCCTTAGCCGCGTCCTGCCGGGCGCGACCGGAGTGGAAGGCGACGAATCAAAGAGCGGCTTCGAAGCGCGGACCGAAAAGCAGGTGCCGGGCTGGCTGGCGCGAATCGGGAGCGGCCCGATGGCGCGGAACAACGAAGCGTGAGCCGGGCCGATGGCTGCAAAAAGGCTTTTCGTTAGTCTCGATCTCCCGCCATCAGTTGCCGACTTGCTCGTTAGGCTGGACCCGGACCTGCCCGGCGTGCGCTGGATGGCGGCGGAACAGCTGCACCTCACGCTCGCCTTCCTCGGCAACGTCCTCGCGGAAAAGGAAACGGCGCTGCGAGAGCATCTCAGCGCGATTCATTTCTCGTCGTTCTTCCTTCCGCTGACCGGCATCGGCACCTTTCCGGCCAAAGGCTATCCACGGATCATCCGGATCGGCGTCGGCCGCGGGCACCCGCATCTTTTCCAACTGCACAAACGGGTCGCCGACGCCGCCCTCGCGGCCGGGATCGAACCGGATCTCCGGTCATGGCATCCGCACTTCACGCTCGCACGCTGCGACGACGTTTCCGCGCAGGCGCTGCGCCCGTTCCTCATCGCGCAAAGTGAGATCGATCTCGGACTGATCCCGATCGATTCCTTCCAGCTCAAATCGAGTCTGCTCACACTCGCGGGGTCGCATTATGAGACGGAACTGGCGGTCCTGGCGTCGTAGACGGTTGCAATCTTTCCGGCGCCTCCCTATACCCGCGGGATGCAACGCGTTTTCTTATCCTTCTTTTGCCTGCTTCTTTGCCTAACGACCTCATTCGCCGCCGACACTCCGCCGGCCACGATTGCGCTTAAGGCGGCGCGCCTTTTCGATGGAAAATCGAAAACCCTGATCTCGAACGGGGTCGTCTTAATCGAGGGAAACAAGATCGTAGCCGCGGGGAGCAACGTCACGGTGCCGGACGATGCGCAGATCATCGACCTCGGCGACGCCACGCTCTCGCCCGGATTCATGGACGCGCACACCCATCTCACCTTCGATTTTTCCGGCGACTACAACACGCTTCGGCTCAAGATGCTGGACGAAAATATTTCGCAGCTCGCGCTCGAGATGATCCCGAACGCCAAGGCGACGATCGAGGCCGGCTTCACCAGCGTGCGCGATGTCGGGAGCGGGTTTCCCAACTCGCACGATTTCCCCGATGTTTCTCTCCGCAACGCGATCAATGAAGGCATCATCCCGGGACCGCGCATGCTCGTCGCGACCCACGGCATCGGGGCGACCGGCGGACATTTCGACCATACGAATGGCTTTCGCGACATGCTCTTCGGCGCGGAGCCGGACTGGACCAACGGCATTGCCGATGGTCCGGAGGCGATCCGCAAAGCAGTCCGCCTCGAGGTGAAGAATGGCGCGAACGTGATTAAGGCCGCGGTCTCGGGCGGCGTCCTCTCGTTAGGCGATGAAGTCGATGTCCCGCAGTTGACTCCGGCGGAGATGGCCGCGCTGGTCGATGAATCGCACCGACTGCGGAAGAAAGTCGCGGTCCATTGCCACGGCGATACGGCGGCGAAAGAGGCGATCAACGCCGGCGTCGATTCTATCGAGCACGGCTCCTTTATGAAACCGGACACGCTCCAGTTGATGAAGCAAAAAGGCACCTACCTCACTCCAACCCTGATGGCCTCGGAGTGGGTCATGCAGAAGATCGGGCAATACCCGCCCGCGATTCAGGCGAAGGGCAAAGCGGCGACCGAAGCGCGCTCGGAGATGTTTCGCAACGCGCTCAAGATCGGGGTGAAAATTTCCTTCGGGACCGATGCAGCCGTTTTTCCGCACGGGATGAATGCGAAGGAATTCGGACTGATGGTCGGGCTCGGGATGAAACCGATCGACGCGCTCCTGAGCGCAACCTCAGTCGATGCCGATTTGTTAGGCGTAGCGGACAAGCTCGGCACGCTCGAGAAAGGAAAGCTGGCCGATGTCATCGCGATGCCGGGCGATCCGACGCGCGATATCACGGCGACAGAACGCGTCTTCTTTGTCATGAAGGACGGCAAGATCGTGAAGAACGAAGTCAAGCCGTAGGCACGGGATTCGTTAGGCAAACGGAGACCGACGCTTCGGAGAGAGCAGAACAATTTACCCTGCGTTCCGGGGCGACTCTGCAGTAAGTATTTGACCATGAGATTTGAGAATCAGGTCGCGATCGTGACAGGAGCAGGACGCGGAATCGGGCATGCGATCGCCGTCAGGCTGGCGCAGGAGGGCGCACGGGTCGCTTCCGTCAGCCGGAGCGAGGCCAACGCCCAGCGCACCGCCGATGAAATCAACGGCGCACGGGCCGACGCCGCCAAAGTCTACGCGGTCGACGTCGCCGATCCCGCGGCCGTGCAGCAAGCGAGCGCCAGGATCCTGAAGGATTTCGGCCGAATCGACATCCTGGTGAATAACGCCGGCGTGACCCGCGACGGGCTCAGCATGCGGATGTCGATCGACGACTGGGACACGGTCATGAACACCAACCTCAGAGGCGCCTTCGTTTTCGCGCAGGCGGTCATGCGTTCCATGACCAAGCAGCGCAGCGGCCGCATCATCAACATCGCCTCGATCGCCGGCCTGATGGGCAACGCCGGGCAGGCCAACTACGCCGCGAGCAAGGCGGGCTTGATTGGCCTAACGAAAACGCTGGCGCGCGAATTGGCCAGCCGCGGGATCACGGTCAACGCCGTCGCGCCCGGATTCATCGTGACCGATATGACCGATATTCTTTCCGACCAGATCAAGCAGGCGATCCTGCCCCGGATTCCGTTAGGCAAGTTTGGTGAAGGCGCAGACATCGCGACCGCGGTCGCCTTCCTCGCCGCGCCGGAAGCGAAATACATCACCGGCCAGGTGCTGACGGTCGACGGCGGGATGGTGATGTAGCGCGCACCAAACCTGCTCCCGCTGAGCAGCGGAGTGAAAACGCTCTCGTTGCTCGCTGTCGCGATTCTTGGTTGGTATGCCTATCACCGGCTGCATGCGCCGCTGACTTATCCGCCGGGCGTGCTGATCGCGGCTGATCCGTCGCAGACGGCGGTGGGCGCGGAGGCCACGCCGTTTCCCTCTGGAAAATTCCGGCTCAGGCCGCTCGCCCATTTCGCCCTCGCGGCCCGCGTCCTGCACTGCAAAATCTACCGCTACGATCGCGCCGCCGAGCTTGTGCCGGTGGATCTCGCGGTCGGCTGGGGAGCGATGTCGGACCAGGCGGTGCTCAATCAACTCGAGATCAGCCAGGCGTCGCGCTTCTTCTATTATGAATACCAGCGGCAGCCGCCGATCCCGCCTAACGAGATCATTTCGCACGCCACCAATCTCCATCTCATTCCCGCGAGCGAGACGATTGCCGATCGCTGCAAATCGCTTCTGGCCGGTGAACTGATTCATCTCTCCGGTTTGCTCGTGGAAGCGAGCGGGCCCGGCATCAGCGGGACCTGGCGCAGCTCGCTCAGTCGCACCGACAGCGGCAATGGCGCCTGCGAGTTGGTCTGGGTGGAGGAGATCGGACCGCTCGTTCGTTAGGCTGGAAAAGCGCGGCGACGCTTTTCGAAAATCGCCCTCTGGTTTGCGCGTCTCCTCTTCCCGTCTCATGCTGAGGCATGAGGATCGAGAGAGCGACTTTTGGTGCGGGATGTTTTTGGGGCATCGAGGAATTATTCCGCAATATCACGGGAGTGAAATCGGCCACGAGCGGTTACGCCGGCGGGACGATGGAAAATCCGACCTATGAAGACGTCTGCAGTCATCAGACCGGCCACGCCGAAGTGGTCGAAGTCGAGTTCGACCCGGCGGAAGTGAGTTACGATAAACTGCTCGATGTCTTCTGGAGCAATCACGATCCGACGACACGCGATCGCCAAGGACCGGACGTCGGATCGCAATATCGCTCGGTCGTTTTCTACCACTCGCCGGAACAGAAGACGGCCGCCGAAACGAAAATGAAAGCGCTCGAGGCGAGTGGAAAATTCCGTCGCCCGATCGTGACCCAGATCGAGCCGGCCCCGACGTTCTATCAGGCCGAGGAATATCATCAGCAGTATCTGCGCAAGCACGGCCGGACCCATTGCGCGATCTAGCGACGCCCCCGCATGAACCGGCAGGTCATTCGCACTTCCAATCTCGTCGCGGATGCGGCCGGCTTCATTCTGCGAGAGGCGCGCTCTGCGCTCGCGGAGCGCGGGGAATTTCGGATCGCGCTCTCCGGCGGAAACACGCCCCGGCCGATCTACGCCGCATTCTGCCGCCAGGCGCACGATCTCCCGTGGGAGCGCGTCCGTTTCACGTTTGGGGATGAACGCTGCGTCCCGCCGGATGACCCGCAGAGTAATTACCGGATGGCGCGCGAGTCGCTCTTCGAAAGTTGCGCCATTCCGGAAAAATCCGTTCTGCGGATGCGGGGCGAGATCGATCCGCCGCTGGCGGCGCAGGAATACGAAGACGCGCTCAACCTTCTCGCGACCCAACATGGCGAGACGATCTACCGGCACGACCTCATCCTTCTCGGGATGGGCGACGACGGACACACCGCCTCGCTTTTTCCCGGCACGCTCGCGCTCGAGGAAGAACTGAGTCGCGTCGTCTCGAATTTCGTCCCGAAGTTTGGCAACTGGCGCCTAACGATGACGCTGCCGCTCCTGAATCAGGCGCGCCACGTTCTCTTCCTCGTCAGCGGAGAAAAAAACCGCGAGCTGCTCGAGAAGGTGCTGGGCGGCGACGCGCAATATCCGGCCGCGCGCGTTAATCCGCCTAACGGGCAGCTCACCTGGATGATCGGGCAGCCGGCCTGACGAAATGAAGAAGACGCGGCGTATCCTCGTCACCGGCTCGGCTGGATTGATCGGCTCGGAAACAGTCAGGCATTTCGCGCGCGACGGTTTTCGCGTCGTCGGGATCGACAACGACATGCGGAAATGCTTTTTCGGCGAGGAAGCATCGACTCGGAAAACGCGCGACGAGCTCGCGGCGACTTTGCCTGATTATGAGCATCACGAGATCGACATCCGCGATGCGGCGGCGGTCAGCGATATTTTCAAAACACACGGCCGCGGCCTGGCGGCGATCGTGCACACCGCGGCGCAACCGTCGCACGACTGGGCGGCGCGCAATCCGGAAATGGATTTCACGGTCAATGCCAACGGCACGCTCAATCTCCTCGAAGCGGCGCGGAATTTTTGCCCGGAAACGCCCTTCCTTTTCACTTCGACGAACAAGGTTTACGGCGACACGCCAAATCGATTGCCACTGCAGGAGCTGGAGCTGCGCTGTGAAATCGAGCCGGGCCACGAATACGAGCCGGGGATTTCCGAGAGCATGAGCATCGACCAGACGAAGCACTCGCTCTTCGGCGCTTCGAAAGTCGCGGCCGATATTCTGGTCCAGGAGTACGGCCGCTATTTCGGGATGCCGACCGCCTGTTTCCGGGGTGGTTGCCTAACGGGCCCAGCCCACGCCGGCACCGAACTGCATGGTTTTCTCTCCTACCTCATGAAGTGCACGGTGAGCGGGCGACCCTACCGCGTTTTCGGCTACAAAGGGAAACAGGTGCGCGACAACATTCACAGCTTCGACCTCGTCGAGGCCTTTGCCGCGTTCGTTAGGGCGCCGCGCGTCGGGGAGGTCTACAATCTCGGCGGCAGCCGCCACAGCAATTGCTCGATGTTGGAAGCGATCGCGCTCTGCGAAGAAATCAGCGGAAAAAAACTTTCCTCGGAATACGTCGAGGAGAACCGGGTCGGCGACCACATCTGGTGGATCAGCGACGTTCGAAAATTCCAGGCACATTATCCGGAATGGAATTTCCGTTACGGGTTGCGCGAAATCCTGGAGGAGATTCACGCCGCCGTCATCGCCTGATTCTCAGGCTGCTCAGTACTGTTCGCCTTCGTCGTCGAGCGCCGGCGCGATCCGATCGGGAATCGCCCAGACGTGCACCATCACCGCGATCCAGTAGAGCGGGAGGAGGAAGAACCCAAAACCGGCCGTGCCGGTGGCGATGAGAAGCGCGAGCGCAACCGACACCGGGGTGCCGATGAAGATCAAGAGGAGACCGATGAGGCGATAGCCTTTGTAAATATGTCCGAGCCCGGGAACGATGCTGAGCACAACGGCCACGAGGTCGCTCGCCCGACCCTCGGCAGTTTCGAGTGCGCCGGTCGCGGCAGTCGGTGGGGCGAAAGCCGGCTCAGTCGATTCGGTCGTGGGTGCGTCAGTGTATTCCAAAGTAGGTTCCTCCGCGGCTATCGTCACCAGCGCATGCCGGTTCGTCAAGGCTCGGTTTGCCATCCGACATTATTGGGAAAAAGGAAAATTTTTCAGGGTCAAAGCCGCCGGGAAGCTGCAGAATAGCGGATGACTTCGCTGACCGAAATCGTTCGTTATGCCGATAAATTTCTTCGTCTCCCCGAGATCGAAGATTATCCCAATGCGCTGAACGGACTCCAGATCGAGAACTCCGGCGAAGTGACGAAAATCGGCGCAGCGGTCGATGCGTCCACTCGCACGATGCAGATGGCGATTGAGAACGGGATCGATTTGCTCCTGGTGCATCACGGCCTTTTCTGGCAGGGGCTGCAGCCGATCACGGGCGGGTTGCGGCGCGCCCTCCAGCTCGCGCTCGAGCACAACCTCGCCCTCTACAGCGCGCACCTCCCGCTCGATCTTCATCCGGCGATCGGGAACAACGCGCTCCTCGCCGCCGCGCTCCAGCTCGGCGAGACGAAACCGTTTCTGGAAATGAAAGGCGGCCCGGCCGGGCTGGTGGCGGAGACAACCCGGCGGCGTGACGAACTCCTCGCTCAGCTCGAAGAATCGTTAGGCGGATCGGTCCGCTGCATCGGCACCGGACCAATGGAAACGAAACGGATCGGGATCGTGACCGGCGCGGCAGGCGAGGAGATTTATGCGGTGGCGCGGGAAGGGATCGACAGCTACATCACTGGCGAAGCGCCCCATTGGGCGGCGGTCGCGGCCGAGGAGCTGGGAGTGAATCTTTTTCTCGGCGGACACTACGCGACCGAGACCTTCGGCGTGAAGGCGCTCGCGGCCGAGCTGGCGGAGAAGTTTTCGCTCGCCTGGGAATTTCTCGATCATCCGACCGGATTGTGATCCTGATTCGTTAGGCTCCGCCATCATGGAGACCGCTTCCGTTATTCTTCTGCTTCTTCTCCTGCTTGCCGCAGGAGGGCTGCTCTTGCGGTTGCGCCGGCTGCGGGAATTGGTCGACGCCTTGACCGAGCGGGTCGCGACGCTCGAGCGGGAATCAAAAACGACATCGCCGCCGCCGGAAAAAATAACCATCCCGCAGTCGCCCCTCCTGCAAAGAAAACTCCCGCCGCCCTTGCCCCTCACGCCGCCCGCGGTTCCCACGACTTCCTCGCCCCTCCCGGCGGTCACGCCTTTCGACTGGGAGGCATTCATGGGGGTAAAACTCTTCGCCTGGCTCGGCGGCCTCGCGCTTTTCCTCGGCGTCGTTTTTCTCGTCAAGTATTCCTTCGAAAACAATCTCGTCACGCCCTTCGGCCGGATCCTGATCGGGGGAAGCGTGGCGGCGGTTCTGATCGGGGCGGGCTGGTGGCTGGCGCGCGGCCGCTATGGAGTGACGGCGCAAAGTCTTTCCGCGACCGGGATCGTGATCCTTTACGCCGACCTTTTCGCCGCCCATTCCTTCTACGATCTGATCACCCTAACGACGACGTTTTTTGCGATGTCGGCGGTGACGCTCTTCTCCTTCCTCCTCGCGGTCAACCTGAACGCGCAGGTCATCGTCATTCTGGGATTGTTAGGCGGCTTTCTCACCCCGGCCTTGTTGCCGAGCGGTTTCGATAATGCCCCCGCGCTCTTTCTCTACATCGCGCTCCTCGATCTCGGCCTCGCGGCGGTCGCCCTCCGCCAACGCTGGCATTATCTCGTTCTCCTCGCCGCGCTCGGGACGGGGTTGACCCAGCTCGGCTGGGCAAAGCAGTTCTTCGACGCGACAAAAGGCGGGCGCGCCTCCTGGATTTTCCTCGGCTTCGAGGCGCTTTTCGTCGCGATCTACTTTTTTCAATCGCGCAGGA
The DNA here is from genome assembly GCA_036490855.1 of Chthoniobacterales bacterium. Lineage (GTDB taxonomy): Bacteria > Verrucomicrobiota > Verrucomicrobiia > Chthoniobacterales > UBA10450 > Palsa-1392. The sequence continues at coordinate 13,137 of DASXDC010000238.1, read as the reverse complement.
AACCGGAGAAGCCGGAACCGGACGGATCGAAGTGGCTGGCGGCGGCGGCCTTTGTCGCCGGTTGCATCGCGCTCGGATTCGGTTTCTGGATTTCGGCCTATCCAGTCGTGGCGCGGCCTGCGCTTTTCTTCTTCGGCTACGTTTTCCTGGCTGATGCTGGATTGCTCGCGCTCCCGGTTCTCGGCCGTGCGCATCGAGCGATCGCGGCCGTCGCCGGCGCACTCACCTTCGCCCTCGTCGCGGAATGGATCGCTCTCTTTGCGCCCTCGTCCTCGCTCGGCGCTTCTCTCGCAGCGATCGTGATGTTCGGGCTGCTCCATGGCGCGACTACGCCCGCATCCGCCTGGCGCCCGAGGCTGCTGCCGCTGACCGCGTTTGGAATGCTGACCCCGTTTGTTCTTCTCGTCATCCTGCTCGAACGCGTTGCGCCTTTGAATCCGACGCCGGTCTTCATCGTCGCGCTTCTTCTCGCCGCGATCCTGCTCGCCGCCGCGATCGTTAGGCGACCGGACTGGCTGGCGCTGGCCGCGCTTCTCGGCAGCGCGCTGGTCGAGTGGAGCTGGCAGGCGGCGCTTTTCTCCCGCGGCGAAGCGATGCCCGCGCTCATCTGCTACGGATTTTTTCTCGTTCTCTTTGTTCTCTATCCATTCTGTTCCGCGGCGAAGGAAAAGGCCTGGTCCTGGGCGATCAGCGCGCTCGCCCTCGCGGTCCAGTTTTGGCTTTGCGAGCGCGCGATCGCGCTCGCTTTCCCTAACGACTGGATGGGACTGCTCCCGGCCGCGTTTCTCATCCCGGCCGCGATCGGCCTTTGGGCGCTCTTGAGAATTTACCGGGCCGATCCGGCGACCGGCGACCCGCGCCTCGCCTGGCAGGGCGGGGCGTTTTTGCTTTTCGTTAGTCTAATTTTCCCGCTCCAGTTCGAGCGCGAATGGATCACTCTCGGCTGGGCGCTGGAAGGGCTCGCCCTCCTCTGGCTTTTCCGCCGCCTCCCGCATCGTGAACTGCGGCTGGTCGGGACGGCGCTCCTCTCCGCCGCCTTCGTCAGGCTGGCGCTCAATCCCGCCGTCTTCCAATATCACCGCCGCACCGGAGTCCGGATCTGGAACTGGTATCTCTACGCCTACGGAATCGCGAGCCTTTGCCTGCTCGCCGGCGCGCGCCTCTTCCGCGAGAGAAAAGAGAGCGCGCTCGAGCGATTCGCCCCGCCGCTCCTCGGCTCGTTAGGCACGGTTCTCCTTTTCCTCCTCCTCAATCTCGAGATCGCCGATTATTTCTCGCTCGGGCCAACCCTGACCTTTTCCTTCGCGGGCAATTTCGCGCGCGACATGACTTACTCGATCGCCTGGGCGCTCTTCGCGATCGGCCTCATCCTCGCCGGGATGCGGCTCGCGCAACCGGCGGCTCGTTATGCGGGCGGCGCGCTCCTCGGGGTCACCCTGGCCAAGCTTTTCCTCCATGACCTGGGCGATCTGAACCAGCTCTACCGGGTCGGCGCTTTCGTCGGCGTCGCGCTGATCCTGATCGCCGCCTCCTTTTTCTATCAGCGCTTCCTTACCCCGGTCGTTAGGGCAAAATAAGGCCGCCCGCCGCTCAGCTCCCTCCGGGCCTGCCGAATATTTCCGCTTTCACAAACGGCGGCTCGCTGTTCCTTCTTCCGCATGTCCGCACCGGAAGACAAACGCGTCAGCACGAGGGCGACGAGCGTCGTCGGCCTGGCCGTGCTTTGCAGCCGCGTTCTCGGGCTGATTCGCGAGATGGTGATCGCCGGGCTCTTCGGCGCTTCGCGCAACATGGATGCGTATCTGACCGCCTTCCGCGCGCCCAATATGTTACGCGATCTCTTTGCCGAAGGCGCGCTCTCGACTGCCTTCGTGACGACCTTCTCGCGCCGGATCGCGACCGAAGGCGACGAGTCGGCCTGGCGGCTCGCGAGCAAGGTCGCGACCCTCACCCTCGTCTTCATGAGCGCGATGACGCTGCTTGGAATCCTCTTCGCGCCGTTCGTGATCGACATTCTCGCGCCCGGCTTCCCGCCGGAGAAAGCTGCCCTCACGATCCTCCTGACCCGGATCATGTTCCCCTTCATTCTCCTCGTTTCCCTCGCCGCGCTCGTGATGGGAATGCTGAACGCGAAGAATGTTTTCGGCATTCCGGCGCTGGCTTCGAGCTTCTTCAACATCGGCTCGATCGTCGGCGGCGTCGCGCTTTGCTATTGGCTCGATCCGCAACCGAATTGGCGGCACCCGCATTTCGGCGAGCGTGGTCTGGTCGGGCTCGCGCTCGGGACATTGTTAGGCGGATTGCTCCAGTTGCTCGTCCAGCTTCCCTCCGCTTCCGGCGCTGGTTTTCGTTTTCGCTTCGACTTCAACTGGCGCGATCCGGGCGTGCGCACCATCCTCGGATTGATGGGGCCGGCGACGATCGCGGCCAGCGCGGTGCAGGTCAACGTGGCGGTGAACAGCGGCTTCGCCTCAACCTTAGGCAACGGACCGATCACCTGGCTCAACATCGCCTTTCGCCTCATGCAATTGCCGCTCGGGGTCTTCGGGGTGGCGGTCGCGACCGTCACTCTCCCGCTCGTTTCGCGGAGCGCCGCGCTCGGGAACACAGGGGAATTTCGCGGCGCGCTCGCCCATGCGATGCGGCTCGTGATGTTGCTCACGATTCCCTCCGCGATCGGGTTGATCATTCTGGCGGAACCGATCATCGCGCTCATCTATCAACACGGCCGCTTCGATGCCGCGGCCACCGTCCAGACCGCGGCGGCGCTCCGCTTTTACGCGCTCGGTCTCGCCGGTTACGCGGGAGTGAAGGTGCTCGCGCCCGCTTTCTACGCGCTCGATAAGCGCCATCTCCCGATGATCGTTAGTCTCATTTCGATCGCGGTGAACTTCGGGCTCAACTGGCTTTTCACTTTCCATCTCGGGCTCGGGCATCGCGGGCTCGCGCTCTCCGTCAGCTTCGTCGCGATCACGAATTTCCTTCTCCTCTACGGGATGATGCGGCATCACACCGGCCGGCTGGAGACGGGCGCGATGCTGGCGACGTTAGGCAAAATCGCGCTCGCCGGTCTTGTCTTGGCGGCGATTTGTCTCGCCTCGCGTTTCTATCTCCTGCCCGTGCCGACCCGCGCTTCGCAATGGATCCTGATGATCGACGTCGCGCTCACGATCGCAGTCGGCTCGGTCGCATTTTTCGGGACCGCCTACCTTCTGCGCATCGTCGAAGTGCAGGACGTGGTCGCGATCGCGCGCCGCAAACTAAAACTCTAGCGCCGCTCGAGCAGCGCGCGGTCGAGATCGGCGATCAGGTCGTCGGGATGCTCCACGCCTAACGACAAGCGGAGGAGCGTCGGCGGCGTCCGGGTCGCGGGGCCTTCGATCGATTCCCGATGCTCGATCAGGCTCTCCACTCCGCCGAGGCTGGTGGCGCGGGTAAAAAGCCGGGTCCGATTCGGGAGCGCCATCGCCGCGGCGCGATCGCCTTTTGTTTCAAAGGAAAGCATCCCGCCGAAGGCGCTCATTTGCCTAACGGCGAGGGCGCGCTGCGGATGAGTCGCGAGCCCGGGATAATGGACTCGCGCCACAGCCGCGTGCCCGGCGAGAAATTCCGCGACCCGCTGCGCGTTCTCGCATTGCACCCGGAGCCGGCAGGGAAGCGTCTGCATCCCGCGATGGACGAGCCAGCAATCGAAAGGCGAGGGGACGGCGCCGCCCAGCTTCTGGACCGCGCGCAATTGCACGAGTAATTCGTCCTCCTCCCGCACGATCAGGGCGCCCCCCAGAACGTCGCTGTGCCCGCCGAAATATTTCGTCGTCGAATGCATCACGACATCCGCCCCGAGCGCAAAAGGCCGCTGGATGAGCGGCGACCAGGTATTGTCGCAGACCAGCCGCGCGCGGGCGCCGTGTGCGATTTCCGCGACCGCCGCCAGATCCGTCAGGCGGACGGTCGGATTGGAAGGAGTCTCCGCCCAGATCACTTTCGTCTCCGGCCGGACGGCGCGGCGGACGGCCTCGAGATCCGGCAGGTCGACGAAATCGACCCGGAGATTCCAGCGAGAAAAATGTTCGCGGAGGAGACGGATGACGCCGTGATAAGCCTCGAGCGGCGCGATCACGTGGTCGTTAGGCGCGAGGGTTTGGAAAAGAGCGGAGGCGGCCGCGAGGCCGGAGGCGAAGGCCGCCGTCGCCGCGCCGCCCTCGATCGTGGCGAGGGCCTGCTCGAGGGCGCGCCGGTTCGGGTTATCGGCCCGGGTGTAATCGAACCCGCCGTGGAATTCTCCATCCTGCGGCCGCTGGAAAGTGGTCGAGAGCTGAATCGGCTCCGCCACCGCGCCGGTTGCCGGGTCGATCCGGCGTCCGGCGTGGACTGCGATCGTTTCCGGATGCAAGGGAAAATCAGGCTCGGCCATGGCGCTGGGCGCAGATTAAGACAACGCCGCCCCGACCGCCAGTCCCGGGCAGCGCGACGATTTGCATTTGACGGCTCCCCGGTCCCATCGGAAAAACCACCTGCACGAGCCGCCGCTTTCAACTAACGTTTCGGCTCCGCCTTCTATGCACAGCATCTACGACGACGTGGTCTTCAAAATGGCCTGCGACCAATTTGGGGTCATCGCCGATTACCTGAACATCGACAAAAACGACCGCGACCGGCTCATGTTTCCGAAGCGCGCCATGGCGGTCACGCTTCCGGTCCACATGGATGATGGGAGCACCCAGACATTCCAGGGCTACCGGGTGCAGCATCACCTCACGCTTGGCCCGACGAAGGGCGGGACGCGCTTCTCGCCCGACCTCTCGATGGGTGAAACGGCCGCGCTTGCGATGTGGATGAGTTGGAAATGCGCGCTCAACAATTTGCCCTACGGCGGCGCGAAAGGCGGCGTCGCCTGCGACGTGACCAAACTCTCGATCAAGGAGCTCGAGGCCGTCTCCCGCCGTTACATGCAGGAGATGATTCCCTTCGTCGGACCCAAGACCGACATCATGGGCCCCGACATGGGGACTAACGAACAGGTCATGGCCTGGTTCATGGACACCTATTCCGTCTACCAAGGCTACTCGGTCGGCGAAATCGTCACCGGCAAACCCGTCTCGGTCGGCGGGACGGAAGGCCGGCGCGAATCGACCGGGCGCGGCGTCGTCTATCTCGTCGAGCGGGCGATGGACATGTTGAAAATGGATCCGGAGAAATCGACCGCGATCGTGCAGGGCTTCGGCAACGTCGGTTCCGTCGCCGCCTTGTCGTTAGGCCTGAAGTCCGGCGTCAAGATCGTCGGGATCAGCGACCACACCACCGCGCTTTATAATCCGAAGGGGATCGACATCAAAGCGGCCGAACAGCACGTGATGAAGAAAGGCACCCTGAAAGCCTTCGACCAGGGCGACCGGGTCGACCCTAACGAACTCCTCGAGATGCCGTGCGACATCCTCGCGCCCTGCGCGGTTGACCGCGTCATCACGGAAAAAAACGCGGACAAGATCAAGTGCCGGATTCTGGCGGAAGGCGCGAACGGCCCGACCAGCCCGGAAGCCGACCTCCTCCTCAACAAGCGCTGGGACGAAGTTTTCGTCATCCCCGACATCCTCTGCAACGCCGGCGGCGTGATCGTCTCCTACTTCGAATGGGTCCAGGGCCTCCAGGCCTTCATGTGGACCGAGACGGAAGTGACCGACAAACTTTTCCGCATCCTCGAGTCTTCCTTCGTCCAGGTAATCAGGCGCGCGAAACGCGACAAGGTCTCGCACCGAACGTCGGCGATGGCGATCGGCGTCGAGCGCGTCATGAAAGCCAAGCACGTCCGCGGCCTCTTCCCGTAAAGGGCGCGGATTTCTCCCAGACGACAAGAAGTTTGAAGGTTTGGAGTGGGCGTGCTTCCGACTTTTGGAAAGCCCGGCCTCGCCTTCGGCTGCGTCATCGCAACCTCCCGCGGCGACCCCTTTCGCCCGGCGCGAGATTTTCGGTTGCAATCAATCGCGCGATTTAATACCAACAGTTCCATGCCCCAAAACCCCGATTCTCCCGCGCCCGGACAGCTTCCGATTTTCTTCGAAACTGTCTGGGACGAAATTGTTTGCCCACCCGCGGCGAGCGAGGGTCTGCTCGAGCGCGCCCGGAGAAGATTTTGCGAAATTTACTGGCGCTGCATTTTTCTCATTCTCCTCCGCCGCGGCTATCCTGAGCCCGAGGCCGAGGATCACACCCAGGGTTTCCTGATCCACTTTCTCGCGCACGACGGCCCGGCCGGAGCCGACCCGAAGAAGGGCCGTTTCCGCGATTACCTCACCGGCGCGCTCAACCATTATCTGGCTAACGAACACGCCCGGGCCCGCGCCGCCCGGCGCGGCGGCCACGCCACTCATCTTAGCCTGGAGGATTTCGACCGGATCGAAGAGAGCGCGCTCGGTTCCGGCTGCTCACAACCCGTCGTTTTTTCCGCCGCCGACTGCCGCTGGGCGATGAATCTCCTCGAACGGGCGCGGCGGCGTCTTGAGGTTTCGTACCGTCCGGGCGACCGCGCCAAGACCTTTCGCCTTCTCCAGCCGGCCCTCGATTTCCGGCGCGCGGAAGCGCTCGACTACCCCGCCCTCGCCGCCCGCCTCGGCCAGAGCGAGGCGACCATGCGGAGCAAAGTGAAAAGGCTGCGCGAACAATACCGGCTCTGCATTCGCGCAGAGCTGCGCGACGAGGTCGGGCCCGCCTTGCTGGAAGAGGAATGGGAGAGTCTGCACGAAATCCTGCGCCAGCTTGGGATGTGGGAGATGACAGATTGAGCCGACGCGAAAGGCGCGCCACCCGATTCCGGACAGCGCGCCTCTCCCCCCCAAATAACCAATAACAAATAACCAATAACGCGGCGTCCCGCCGCCCGCTAATCGACCAGAATCCGGACCGGCTCGCTCCAGCCACTCTTGGTGTTATTGGGACCGATCACCCGCACCCGCACCCAAAGATCCTTGCCGTGCTCAAACCCGCTCAGGAGCATCTTCCGAGTCGAGCTAAAGGTGTCGTAAGGGACATACGGGCCGTCAGCCGCGACTGACGTCTGCACTTCATAACCGTGGGCTCGATTGACCGCTTCGCAGAGTAACTGCGACTGGCCGGCCAGATCAGTCCGGCGCAAGCGCGCGTTCGTCGGGATCGCCGGCGCCTCGGAGGTCTGCTCCGGCGCCTTATGCATCGGGAAGCCGGTCGTAGCCAGCTTCACCGGGTCCAGGTTAGCCGTCTTTTCCAGATTATCAGCCAGGTCATCGAGCATCTGCTCGAGCGCGGCGCGCGCCGCCAGGATCGCCTGTTCGCGCGCCACCGGGTCCACGATCAGCATCGCGGCCTGGAGAACCCCGAGCTGGGCCGAGACCGCCGCCAGAGTCGGATCAGTCACCGGGAAATCCGGATTCGCGGTCAGTTTATCAATAATGACGAGGACGAGAGCGACAAAGTCGTTCACCGACATCTGGATGAAGCCACGGTTGAGTATGTTTATCATAGAAGGGAATGCGGAAAAATTTCGGTGGCGTGGCAAACTATTTTCAATTCAGCCGAAATAGTTTCCGATCGACCTGAACCAGCCGCCGATTCAGGCCAATCGATCCGCGACCTGGATGGAGCGTGGCGCACTGTGCATGAATTGAACGACAACCCATCTGAATCGCTTTGCGGCCCGCCTGAATCGCTCCACGACCGATATGAATCGGTGCGCGACCGATATGAATCGCTTCGCGACTCGTGCCAACCAATCCGCGACCGGCATCAACTGGCGCGAGATTGATGTGAATCGGCCCAGGACACATATGTGGTGCGAAAATCCACATATGTGGCGTGACGCGATCCTCATGAGTTTCCGATCGATTCATACCAGTCCTTCCGCGATCCATGCCTGGCGTCCGCCGATTCGTCCCTGTCCGCGCGCGATTCATATGAGTTCTGGCACGATTCATATCCATCCCCACCGAACAGATGGATCGCAGCGCGATCCACCCGAATCGCGGCACGATTTGGATGAGTCAGCCTGCGATCCATATGGATCGTCGCGCACTTCATATGAGTCGGCGGAAACCACATATGTGTTTCCGGCGTTTTTGGCTCCGGAGGCCCAAAATCGGCCAAAACCGACCGAATCGTCGCGCGATCAGCCAAGATGGCCGCGTGAAATGAGGAAATCGCCCCGCAATTCAGGTAAATGCCGGGACAGTTTGGCCAAAAATCGCACCACCACTTTACCGGGGGCCACCGGCCTGGTAAACGATGTCCGGGGCGAGGACGGCTCGGAGGGCGTTGTCTTTTCCATCAAAGAAAACAATCAGGTAATTGCCCTCCTCCTCAGGGGCGAAGTCATCAATCGCGCGGGAACTTTCTTTGACCGAGGCCGAAGCCGCAGTCCCGATCCGAACCTCTTGAAGAGGCTTCAAAGCGAGGGGCCGGCCGTTAATTTGGACTGAACGCGAGGCAGCCTGACCGGCGTAGAGGGCGAAGAACTGTTTGCCCTTGGTCGTTTGGGCATGGGGGCGCGAAAAAAGGCGCAGCTCGTCGGCCGGCCGGCCCGAAGGATCAAGCCTCCGCGCTGAATAGATGACGACAATTGGACAAGCGGCCGCCGCAACCGGGATCTGCAAACTGGCCGGTTTTGCCTTCCCGTTTGCAACGTCGAGGCGATGCGATCCCTCCGCAAAGCCCAGGCCTCCCGTGACCATTCCGGGCTTGATTCCGTCAGGACGGAGAGCCTTGCCGTCGACAGACACGATCGTGTTCGTAGACAGGCTGACGGCGTTGACGAGGGTGAAGAATCCGGCCTTTGGTACCTGTGCCGCCGCTGTGCCGCAAAGCGTCGCAGAAACAAGGAAGATGCCGGAGGCCGAAAGGCGATTAAAGATTCTGCTCATAGGTGACATCGACCTTCTGCGAAGTGATGCTCGAGTCAGCCGCTCGAGTGGGATGAAGGAAAACATGGTAGACCCGTTTTATGGTCGAGAGGACTTTGGGGTTGGCAGTGCTAAAGGGAGGGCGAGGATCGACATATTGACCGGTTACGAAGACGCGGAAGTTGCGACTTCGGACGCTGCTTAAGTCGAAGATTCTCCCGAAATACTCTTCGGTGCCGGCGTCGTTCCATTCGGTAGGCGCGGTCTGAGGGAATGCCCATTGGGCGGGATTTCCAAAGAATTGATTTCCAGCAGCGTCCCGCAGCTGAGCCAGTTGGGAAATGCTCAGGAATGGTTTTGTGCTTCTGGCGAAGATGACGGCATCGGCAAACTTGTCCGCCTGATTTGTGACATAAGGAGGGTAAAGGCTATTCTTAAGAGCGGATGGCTGGATATCCGGGTCCTGACCCAGGATAAGCCCTGCTCCCAGAGCGCGCAGGGTCTCCCTTGTCGCGGTGTTGAGATTGACCAGTCCCTCCGTCTGGTGGGATGGCCCAAGGCTAAACAGATCGAGCAACTGGGAAGCCCGAAGACCATCGACATCGAAGCGGGTGAACTCAGGGCGGCCGATCCGGAGACTAAAACCACCCCCATAATGCTGGTCCGCTACGGTAGACGAATCGATGTCGGTCCATTTATCCCCGGTGGTCGAGATATTCCATTGTGCAGGGTCATAGATATTACTCAGCTCGGCGAGGCTGTTTAATTTTCCCGCGGCGGCTATGACCATGGGAGCCTTAGTGGATTCGATCGCGGGTGCGTTCGCCGGCCGGGTCGTGGGAGGCGGAATGGTATCAGCAAGCCCGACCGGCGAGATCAGTGCGGTATCGTGATCGAGGTCCGGCCAGCGCGTCGTCTTGACTTCCTGGCGAATGACAACACCAGAGGTAGGCTTAGCGTTGTGGCTCCACATCGTCGCGTTCTTGTTGTAATCATTCGCGGCCTGCGGCGCCATGTTGTAGATGGATGAGCGCGGATCACCAGGGTTATCGTAAAAGGTGGTGGTGCCTTTGTAGTAGTTGAACCCCGGCAGGCTCCCGTTCCAGGCATACTGCTTCTTCCCGCTCGGAGGTGGATTATACAGCGTATCGTCCTGCATTTCGAGCCCGCCGTTGGGCTGGGCCCCGCCGGGTTCGTCGATGTCAACGAAGCTTGATGCGCCAGAACTCTGCCACTCCAGTTTATAACGGCCGGTCCGCGTTTCGAAGAGGGTAACTTGGTCAGGCGGGATGGCGCCCGCGCTCAGAGTGTATGTGACGGGACCGAACTTGAGAACGTGGAATTCATTTGGATCAAGACTGACAGACTGAGTTGCGGTCGGGAAACCACTGACCGTTTCCCCAGGGTCCGGCGCCGACGGGTCGTGATTATCGCCGAAGTAAGCAAAGACCCCGATCGTCGTTTGGTGCCGATAATAATCGGTGAACCGGACGGTTCCGGTAATAGTCTGGTTCGACATATTCCAGAGTTCGATATAGCTCGTAACTTCGAAGGTCACGCTGTCGGAAGAAGAAGTAGTCCAGTTGACATAATCGTAAAACTCATTAACGAGCGGATAAGGTCCCACTGCTCGGTAGTCCGATCCTGCGGGAGGCGCATCGGCGAGCGGCTGCGCGTAAGCGATAATATTCGCAGCGATGGTGTGCCGATAGCTGTCGTCGGCCGCGGCGCTGGCCGCCACGCCGCCGAACCCGCCGCGACGACTGGAAGCCCAATTTGTGAGGTTGCCTTTAATTGTGTCAGCGATTCCGGTCACATCCTTCGCCGCGATTCTGGCATTCAGATCCGTTTTCGGACTGCCCTGATTGATATAACCGAGACCGAAAGGAATGACTTCCTGCTCCTGATCGCCTTCCGTTGTCGCGATGACGTGCCGGGCAATGGTGGATCGAAACGAGGTGGATGGATTACCGAGAATCTGGCCAACACTGTTGGAAGTGAAGATCAAAGGACGGTTCGAAACGAAAGTTTGATTGTCGGCTTGCTGCGGTGATGCTCCCGGATCGAGTGCAGGCGGGTTAAATAAAGTCCAAAGCGCGACTGCAGAAGTGGGGGCGGTCTTGCCCGTGTCAATAAGGGGCTGCAGGATCGTTAGATCACGGGTGTGAATCGGATCGCCTGTTGCAGAAACGCCGAAAGTATTTCCGGCAGTGTCCGCGTCGACATAGCCATCGAGATCTTCGACCCAATAACAATAGCGAAGCAATGGCGCGGGAGGTGTGACATTTGGATCATTTAGCTCGATCCATTGCGTCGTCACGGCTGGAGGCAAAAAGGAAGAACTGTTGGCCGGGTCGGTCAGCAACGCCGGCAAGTTGGAAGCAGTCTTCGTTGGATCAGTCAATGAGTAGGCAGGGAGAGTGGTTGGGAGCACAGAAGTAGGTGCCGGTCCCCCAGAGTAGAGGGGGAAGTATTTGATGCTTCCACTCAACCCTTTCAATTGCCCGATAAAGTAATAATGCGGTTTGTCATCCTCATTCGTGGCGGTGCTTGCGGGATCAGAAACGCGGACCACCGTGAAAGTATCATCGCTCGTGATCGAGCCGCCGGTGCCGTCCGTGCTAAGGGCATGCTTCACCGCTTCCAAGCCATTCTGGACCGCGAGTTCGGCCTGATAGCGATCTCCTACAGATCTGGACGTTGTCCGATCAAGAGAGGCATTTGTCATCAGAGCAACCGCGATTACGGCGCAGAGTGAAATCATGATCAGCGTGATCACGAGGGCGAAGCCTCCGTGGCTGAATCGCCTTACCTTACTGGAAAGAGACCGGTTCACTTGAGATGGATTCGGGTTCGGAAATCCTCTATGTGAGGTTTGATCAGGTTGTCGTAGAGAGTCTGATCGCCGCTCGCCGGCGTCGCATTGTCTGCCACCTTCCAGACTTCGTAAGCGTCGTTGCGGCCCGCCGTAGCGGCAGTCAGGATAAGGGCGGCATCAGCACTGAAGGCCCTGAAAGAGATTTCGATCGACGAAGGCCTTGTCACCGCGCCGGTATCGGGATCGCAGGCGTAGGCTCCGCTCGTAGGGTTGCCGAAAACGTCCGTGGCCGGATTCATAACCGCGCCATTCGCGTCGTAAGCGATAATTTGCAGGTTCCATGCGCAACTCGCGATGGTTTCGTCGGCACCAATACCGTCGTAATACATACTTGTTCCGCTGACGTAACCTAACGTCCCGCCGGACAGGCTTGCTTTGAACGTCTGGATAGTCTGGTCGCTGTCTTTGAAATAGCGCTGGAGCGAATATCGGTGCCTGTTGGAGTCCCAGGATGAATAATAGCGAACCGAACAGACGTCGCCCGCTGTCACGCCGCCAGCCGGCTGATTCTTCGCGCTGATTAACCCGCAAAGCTGGCGGACATCCGGCCCAATCCCGGCGTCGGGATCAATTGAGAGATAGGCGGCAGGCCGTGCCGTAACGAGGCTTTCAAAGTCCTTTCGCATCAGAGACAGGGCAGCGCGGGCATCGCGGAACGTGTCGATCCGCTGAGAAGCACGGCTAGAGGTGTTGATGAGCGAGCCAAAGATGCTTCCAAGCAGCACGACGATGAGAACCGTGATCGTCACCGCGACCAGCAGTTCGACGATGGTGAAGGCATCTTTGTTTGGGTTCGGCGCTTGCATCCCCTAATATTTCGTAAGAATGCGAACGTAGTCGCGCCAGTTTTCCGCAAATGGCTGCCATGCCACACGGACAGTTATGACCGCGGCATAGCCGGTATCGAACCCCGTGGGATCTTTGGCGACAAAGACGGTGACTTGGTAGGGGAAGCTCGCTGGCGTTTGCGGCGCGACCGGGACGGCAAGATGTCCATCGTTATCCGCCGCGAAGACGTAGCTGGGGGTCGAACCGTCGAGAGTGACGGTGTAAGAGAAATCGAAGGCCGTCGGCGTGGCCGGTTCTCTGATCACGCAGTTGGTAAAATTCGTCTGCGACTGGCTGGTAAGGGAGGTGAGTATGTCCTGGGCGATTTGGGCAGCGCGCGTCTCGCTTTGTGAAGACCGTCCCGTATTCAGCCCGACCGGAATCGCCCCAAGAATTGCGACGATCGCGAAGCTGACCACGCCGAGGGCAAGAACGACCTCAATCAGACTGAAAGCACTTCTCGAAATTGGCGAAGTCGGGCTATTGACGCCTCTCATGTGTCGTGGACGGCACGGCCTGTCAGGTGCGCAATCGTAATCGTCTCGATCACGATAGGGTTAGCGGTCG
>DASXDC010000237.1:0-3323 GCA_036490855.1 Chthoniobacterales bacterium | reverse complement strand
TCACCATGACCGTCGTCGCCTGGGTGGCGCATGCCTTCATTGCCGGGCTGCCGTGGGCGGCGGCCTTTGCGCTCGGCGCGATCGTCTCCCCGCCGGATGCGGTCGCGGTCGAAGCCGTTTTGAAACGGCTGCGCGTCCCGGTCCGGATCGAGACGATCCTGAGCGGCGAGAGTTTGGTGAATGACGCGACGGCTCTCGTGGCCTACCAGTTTGCCGTCGCCGCGATGGTGACCGGTTCGTTTTCGTTAGGCGAAGCTAGTCTCCGCTTTATTCTCGTCGGACTTGGCGGGGTCGCACTCGGTTTGCTCGTCGGCGTCGTGATGCGCTGGGTGCAACGGCAGCTGGACGATCCGCCGGTGCAGATTACGATCTCGCTCCTGACGCCTTTCCTGGCGTATCTGCTGGCGGAACGGCTCGCTCTTTCCGGCGTGCTCTCGGTCGTGGCGGCGGGGATGTATCTCGGCTGGCATTCGACCGCGCTCTCCGCCCGCACTCGCCTGCAGGCGCAGGCCTTCTGGGAGATGGCGGCTTTTCTCCTCAACGGTTTTATCTTCATCATGATCGGGCTGCAACTGCCCGGCATCCTGCAAAAGCTGAGCCAGGAGCCGCGCTCGCGCCTAACGATCTACGCGCTCGTCGTTAGTGCGACGGTCGTGCTCGTCCGGATCGCCTGGGTTTTCCCCGCCACCTATCTGCCGCGCTGGCTCAGCCCGAAGATGCGGGCGCGCGATCCGGTGCCGCCCTGGCGGCAGAGCGTGCTCGTTGCCTGGGCCGGGATGCGTGGAGTCGTCTCGCTTGCGGCCGCCTTCGCGCTTCCTCTTTTCCTCGCCAACCGCGAGCCATTTCCCGGTCGAAGTTATATCCTTTTTCTCACCTTTGCCGTCATTCTCACGACGCTCGTTTTCCAGGGCCTGACCCTGCCGCTTCTCATTCGCAAACTCGGGATCAGGGACGACGGCGTGATTGATAATGAGGAACGCACCGCGCGCCTGAAGGCGAACGAGGCCGCGGTCGATTTTGTCGAAAAAAAGGCGCTCGAGGAAAACTTCCCGGAGGAAGTGATGGCGCGGGTGCGGGCGGAATACTGCGATCGGATCGAACAACTGAACGCCTGCTGCGAGGAGAGCGGCAATCCCGGCGGCGCGATCGCGACCCCGATCTACCAGCGGCTCCAGCACGGCGCCTTGCAGGTCGAGCGCCAGACAATCATCGCGCTCCGCAATTCGCGGGCGATCAATGACGAAGCGCTCCGCCGCATCCAGCGGGACCTGGATCTGGCCGAGGCGCGGCTGACGGGCGGTTAAAATTCTATCGTTAGGCGGAATCGTTTTGAGCCGACCGCTTGCGAGAGAGGGAAAATTTGGGCCTCGATTTTCTTTGTCAATCACTCGACCACTGGCTATCAAAACGAGCCGTGAGGAAATTCTCGAGATGACGACCGCGCAGGGCGCTCTGCCACGCCGCTCGTTTGGCGAAACAATGCGCGCCGATGTCTGGTGGGCGCAGCCGCTCGTCGTTTTTCTCGGGCTCGGCATCTTTGTCGTTTATTCCACTTGGGCGGCGTTGCAGGGGAAGAATTACTTCTTCGGCCCATATCTCTCGCCCTTTTATTCGCCCGAGCTTTTCGGTTCTTCGCCGCACGCCTGGTTCGGACCGAAGCCGGGTTGGTGGCCGGCTTGGTTGCTTTTTTCCCCCGCGCTCCTCGTCCTTTGGGCTCCGGGCGGCTTTCGACTCACCTGTTATTATTACCGCGGCGCCTATTACAAAGCATTCTGGGCCGATCCACCCGCCTGCACCGTAGGCGAACCGCGAAAGACTTATCTCGGCGAGCGTTCCTTCCCGCTCATCATGCAGAATGTGCATCGCTATTTCCTCTATCTCGCGCTCCTCTTCATCCTCGTCCTGCTGCACGATCTCTGGCGCGCACTTTGGTTCTACAATCCGGCGACGGGCACGAGCTCGTTCGGAATCGGCGTCGGCACTCTCGTCCTGGCGGTGAATGTGGCACTGCTCTCCGGCTATACTTTTGGCTGTCATTCCTTGCGGCACCTGGTGGGCGGGTTCCTCGATCAATTCTCCAAGGCACCGGCCTGTTATCGCAGCTACGCCTGTGTCGGCTGCCTCAACCGGCGTCACATGCTCTGGGCCTGGATGAGCCTGTTCTGGGTCGCGTTTTCCGATATTTACGTGCGGCTCTGTTCGTTAGGCGTGTGGCACGATCTGCGATTTTTCTAGAGGCCGCCCTGCATGTCCGACTTTGAAACTATCACTCACGATGTGCTCATCATCGGCGCCGGCGGAGCGGGTTTGCGGGCCGCGATCGAAGCCTCCGCCGCCGGGGTCAAGGTTGGGATGGTCTGCAAGTCATTGTTAGGCAAAGCGCATACCGTGATGGCGGAAGGGGGGATCGCGGCCGCGCTCGCCAACGTCGACGATCGCGACAAATGGCAGGTGCATTTCGCCGATACCATGCGCGGCGGCCAATACGTCAATAATTGGCGGATGGCCGAGCTGCACGCCAGAGAAGCGCCCGATCGCGTGCGCGAACTGGAGGCCTGGGGCGCGGTCTTCGATCGCACAAAAGATGGGCGCATTTTGCAGCGAAATTTCGGCGGTCATAAATATCCGCGTCTCGCCCATGTCGGCGATCGCACCGGCCTGGAAATGATCCGGACTCTGCAGGACCACGGCGTCCATCAAGGCATCGATGTGCACATGGAACACACCATCCTGACCTTACTGAAAGAGGATGGTCGCGTCGTGGGCGCTTTCGGGTATGATCGCGAACGCGGCCGCTTCAAAATCTTTCGCGCTAAAGCCGTCGTTCTCGCGACCGGCGGGATCGGACGCGCTTTTAAGATCACGAGCAACAGCTGGGAATACACCGGCGACGGTCACTCGTTAGGCTACGAAGCCGGCGCCGAGTTGATCGATATGGAGTTCATCCAATTCCATCCCACCGGGATGGTCTGGCCGCCGAGCGTGCGCGGAATTCTCGTGACCGAAGGCGTCCGCGGCGAAGGCGGCATCCTCACGAACAAAGAAGGTCGCCGTTTCATGTTTGACGACATTCCCGACAACTACAAAGCGCAAACGGCCGACAGCGAAGAAGAAGGCTGGCGCTATTGCCAGGGCGATAAGAACGCGCGCCGCCCGCCCGAACTGTTGACCCGCGATCACGTCGCCCGCTGCATCGTTAGGGAAATCAAGGCCGGCCGAGGGAGCCCGCATGGTGGCGTCTTTCTCGATATCGCCTGGATCAAGCGCAAGCTTTCCAACGGCGAAGAGCACATCAAAAAGAAACTCCCGAGCATGTATCACCA
>DASXDC010000236.1:0-8215 GCA_036490855.1 Chthoniobacterales bacterium | reverse complement strand
TTACTCTTTGTCGTAATATGCCTTTTCGCTCATTTTCTTACCGTCGGCGCCCTTCGCACTTATCGTTACCACCCGCGACTTGCCGTCTTTCGAGACCGTGATCTTGCCGGATGCGACAACCTTGCCGTCCTTCATCAGGGTGATCTCGTTAGTTTGGCTGCTCACTGACTTGTAAACGACCTCGTCGGCTACCGGATCGCCTTCCACCTTGTAGGGCTTGCCGTCGAATTTTACCGTGGTCGTCCAATGGACTGCCTTCCCGTCTTTATCCGTTCCATCCACTGTCACCTTGGTCATGCCTCCCTCTGCGGCGGCGTAAGTAACGGTCTTGTTTTTGGTCGCGTCGGGGCCAAATTTCGATTTGGCTTCATTGAGCTTCCAGGTGCCCATTTGTGCACTGGCAGCGAAGGTTGTCGCGGCCGCAGTTAACCAGAACGCGGCGACTACTAGCAGGGTGCGATTTGTTTTCATGGCGGTGATTTCGAGCAAAACATTCGTTAGGTGTCAATCGAAATCTTTTACCGCCAGATACGCGGTCAGAAGCCCCGGCGGTGTGAGTGCGGTGCAAGGCGAGAGAAGGGGACGCTCTCCCTCCTCCAAACGACCAGAGGCTCGCGACTAATCGCCAGAATGCCTTCGAGCCTATGAGGAGCCTGGGCGGGCACCCGTCCGGCGCGGGGCTTTGGTTAATACTAAAATGTCAGGCCAAAGCGCATCCCGGCCACGATCGCATCCCGCGCGGGATGGACGGCGCCCGGATTCAAGATGTATTGGAAATCCGGCTGGATCGTCAGGATGCTCGTGAGCGAGGCCTGATAGGAAACCTCGATCACCGCCTCGTGATGCGACGAGAGGGGCGCGCCGGCATCAGTCCGCGCCTCATCGCTGATCCGGCTGTAGATTAACCCCGCTCCGAGGACATCGCTGTCGCGCCCGGGGAAGAGGCCGGTATAATTCACACCTGCCTCCGTGTCGTAGACGACGAGGCTGCGGTCGGGCGGTGCGATCGCGAAGCGGCCGAAGACCGCCAGGCCCTGGGCGGCCGCGCTTTCGCTCGTGCCTTCCCGCCAAAGCTGTTGGTCGCCGATGACATAGAGGCCGTAGTTACCGTGATGGGTGCCGGTGTGGCGCAGATCATCGAAGGTCTTGGAGTTATAAAAGCCCCCCAGTTTGTAAACTCCCGGCAGGTCGCCCACCAGCCGCGTCTTCCAGGCGACTTCCTCGAAGAGGCCGAGGCCATTCCTGCCCGACAGATCAAATTGCGTTCCGTTGCGGTTCGAGGCGGCCGTGCCGACATCGCCGCTAAAAACTGCCGCGCGCAGGATGATCGCCTCGGTCGGGCTCCAGGTGACGCGAAGGCCCGGCGCCGAGACCGGATAGATCGGCGCGACGAGGTCCTGCCCGATGACAGGGAAGGCGCCGAAGCCGCTGTTCAGAAAAAGCCCGGCGCCCTCCGAGGCGAAGAAGTCCTTATCGACCGCCATGATCCCGAGACGAAGCGTGAGTCGATCGTCGAGACAATTAGTCTGAAGGAAGAGCTTGAAGATGCGAAGACTGTCATAGGTATCGATATTACTCACGACATTGAGGTCGCCGACGAACTGCTGCGAGAGACTGCTCCCGTGCGGATAGAATAAGTTGGTGTAGAGGACGGTGTTCTGCCAGCCGAGGAGCTTTTCCAGGTTCAAGGCGAGGCCGATCTTGACGTAGCCCTCATAGATCGCGCCTTGCCTGATCCCACCCGAGAGATTGCCAAGGACTTCGCCGACGTAGTTAAACTTCCAGGCTGTCAAATGTTCGCCCAACCCCTTCGGTTGATCCGGGAAAAAGATCCGCGGCTCCGGCTCAGACGAAGGAGTCAGTTGCGCCTCCTGCACAGGGCTCGGCTCCGCCTCGGGCCGCGACTCCGCCGCGTTGACTGTTGTCCCCAGCAGCCCCACCAGCCAGCAGAGGAGGCCGAGCGGGATCAGACGGCGGAAGCGTTTTACTCGATTCAATCCTCGTAAAACGCTTCCCCGCGCGGCTGGAACACAGGCGGATTCGCTCCTAACGCGGCCGAACGAAAAGCTCGGCCTCCGCGATCGGCGGCATAAAGGCCGCACTGCCGCCGGCGATGATGAGATCACCATTCAACAGATAGGTCGCGGTATGTCCAGCCCGGGGCATCGACAAGCTCTCCCGGAGTAGTTTCCACTTTCCGGTCGCAGGATCGTATTCCTCGATGCTACCGAGGGTCTGGGTGTTCGCATCGCTCCCGCCGACGGCGAAGACTTTTCCATCGGAGAGCAAAGTGCCGGAAAAATCCCGGCGAGCAGTTTTCAAGGAGCCAGTCCCGGTCCAAAGACCAGTCGAGGAGTCATAGACTTCAGTGGAAGCGAGGATCTTGAAGTTACCGCCGCTCTTAGCCCGGCTCCCGCCGGCGACAAGGACTCGACCATCGGCGAGCAGGACCTGAATGTTCTCACTGCGGGGAATCGATAGGCTGCCGGTGACGCTCCAGGTGCCGCTGTCCGGGTCGTAAAGCTCGGCTTCGGCGGAGGCGCCACCAGCGTATAAAACCTGGCCGTCGTCGAGCAGAGTGAGGTGGGCGTTACTGCGGGACTGGTTGAGATCACCGGTGGCTGCCCAGGTGCCGGAGGCGGGATCATATAACTCCGCGGTGGTAGTGTAGCCGAAAGCGTTTCCGCCTGCCGCCAGCACCTTTCCGTTAGGCAAGAGGACCATGCTAAAGAAGGCGCGCGGAGCGAGCATGTTGCCGGTAAAGGTCCACCGGCCGGTCGCCGGGTCGTAGATCTCCGCGCTGCTGAGATCGTTCGCACCCGTAGTTTGGCCGCCGGCAACCAGGACGCGGCCATCGGGCAGCAAAGCCGAGGAATGGAAATAGCGGGCCTGGTTCAGGCTCCCGGTGGCGCGCCAGCTATTTGTGGCCGGATTGTAAAACTCGGCAGAGGCGGTCTCGGCGGTACCATCGTAACCGGCGGCGAGAAGGACACGACCATCGAGTAACAGGTTCGCCGTGTGGTTGGCGCGGGGCGTGACGAGGTTGCCGGCGGATTGGCCCTGCTGCAGCGGATCGGCTCCGGCGCGGGGAGTTGCGACAAAGGAGAGGCCGGCCACGATGCCGAGCAAAATAGTCCGCCGGGTGAGGGTGAAGTTCCTCGCCGTGAGGCGGCAAGAGAGCGAGAAGATTGGACTTTTCATACTTCGCGAGGATGAAGAACCGGAGCGGCCGCAGTCAAGCGCAAAGGGAAGAAGAGCTGGATCAGCGAGCGCGCCGGCGGCCGAAAGAGGTGCGACGAAAGGGGAGCGCTCGGTAGGCGCGAATGATCAATCCAGCGCCGATTTCGCGCAATCGGGCCGCTGATCGGTTAGGGGGGCCGGTGTTAGCTTGCTGGTTGTCTTTGAGACCTGACCTCGGAGATCGGCGGAGAAAGCCTGCGGACGATGCTAAAGCCAATATTGAGCGGTTGGCGCTTTACCAACGGGACAAACCGTACCGCGGCCAGTTCTGAGAACCAATGTCTAACGACTAACGACCGCGCCAGCGCCTAGTTGCCTCGGCCCGCATTCCGGTGAAATAGAAGCGCGCGATGGAAGCGAAGCGCGCGCCTAACGACACCTCTGGGCTGATCGCGGGAGTCGCCGCGTTCGTCACCTGGGGCCTGGTGCCGGTTTACTGGAAGCTCTTTCGCTTTATGCCGGCGGCCGAGATCCTGGCCCATCGCTTTCTTTGGACCTGCCTCTTCATGGTTCTCCTCCTCAGTTGGCAAAAACGCTGGCCGGAAGTCTTCGGCAATCTCCGTTCACTCCGCACCGCGCTCTACTGCGCGGCGAGCGGTCTCGCGATCACGGTCAATTGGTACGTCTTTATCTGGGCGGTGAACGACGGGCGCGTCCTCGAGACGAGCCTCGGTTATTTCATGACGCCGCTCGTCAATGTCCTCTTCGGCGCCCTCTTCCTCCGCGAACGGCTCTCGCGCGCCCAGCTCGTTTCCGTTCTCCTCGCAACTGGCGCGGTCCTCTTCCTCACTTTTGGTTTCGGCCATCTGCCGTGGGTGGCACTGCTGCTCTGTTTTTCGTTTGGCCTCTATGGGCTTTTTCGCAAAGTCTCGGGCGCGGCGCCAGTCCCCGGTTTATTCCTCGAGACGACCCTCATCCTCCCGCTCGCGATCGGCTGGCTCCGGCATACGGCGCATGCGGCCGGAGTTCATTTCGGGATGGCGCGACCGGGCTTTTCCTTCCTCCTTATCAGCACCGGCATCGTGACCGGGCTGCCACTCCTCTGGTTCGCGCACGCCGCGCGGCATCTTCGCCTAACAACGCTCGGCTTCCTGCAATATCTGGCCCCGAGCTGCACGTTCTTTCTCGGCGTCTTCGTTTACCACGAACCGTTCCGGCGTGCGCAGATCCTGACCTTCGCCCTCATCTGGGTCGCGCTCGGTATCTTCACCGCCGATGCGCTCGCGCGCTGGCGTTCGACCCGGCCGAGCGCGCTCCAGCCGGTCGAGATGTAGGCGGATCGATCCCGCTCGCTTCTGTGTTATGCTCGCGCCGCGATGTGGAGCGAAGACGATTTCCAATACGCGGTCGAGAATACCGAGGTCATCCTCGCGCCCCAGAGTAAGATCGCGACTTTCGGCCAGACGAGCTTTCGTTTCTATCTCATCAGTGAGCTGATGGATCAGGTCAACGAAGTGCGGGTGCGCGACGGCCGCATCCATGCCGAACGCCCACAGATCGTGAGGCCGGACCATCTCACGAGCTTCCTGCTCGATGGTTTCGGCGAGAAAGCCGCCCGCTACGCCGAGCAATTGCGCGAGCAAGCGCGCAAATCCACCGTCCTTCGTTACGGCTTCCAGTTCCGGAAGACGGACGTCGTGGAAAGAACGGTGAGAGCCTCGATCGCGTCCGTCATTGAGGAAACGAAGATGGCGGTCGAGCGCTCTGATGAACCGCTTAGCGCCGTCATCCAGGGCGTGGAGGACGCGTGGGAAGTGTGCCTGCTCAAGTTCACGATCGATCTCATCGAGCGTTCGAGTGGTGGCAATCTCGGCGACCTCCGCCGGCGCGGTCTGACCTAAGGGCCTCTCTTCGCCAGGCTGCGATCGGATCCGTGGGTTTGGTCTCGGTCATCAACTCTTATATTGCTCGTCGCTCACCTGCTCCATCCATTCGACCACCTTGCCGTCGAGCGCTTCCTGGATCGCGAGATGCGACATCGCCGTCGTCGGGGCCGCTCCGTGCCAATGCTTTTCGTTAGGCGGGAACCATACCACGTCCCCCGGCCGCACCTCTTCGATCGCTCCGCCCTCCCGCTGAACCCGTCCACCCCCGCTCGTGATGATGAGTGTCTGGCCTAACGGATGAGCATGCCAGGCCGTTCGCGCCCCCGGCTCAAAGGTTACGCTCGCACCCCGGACCCGCGCCGGCTCCGTCGCCTCGAAGAGAGGATCGACCCGCACCATTCCCGTGAACCAATCAACCGGTCCTTTACCCGACGCTTGTGAACCTGCTCGTTTAATTTCCATCTTTATTTCCTCGTCTGAAATTTTCCTTCTTTCATCTTCTTTCGTTCCTCCAGAGCCGGAAACATCCGCTGGCACGGATCGGATTGACATCGCCGGGCGGAATTGAGAGCAAGGCCTGATGAAATTAGCACGCCGCACTCTCGCTCTCAGCACCCTGGGCATCGTCCTCGTCATTCTTCTGATCCTCGCCCTCGCCGGCGGCGGATTCGCCGGTGGCGGCTACTACTACGGCCCCGGCGGTCTGCTCCTCGTCATTCTGATCATTCTGCTGCTGATGGGGAGACTGTAGAGTCTTCGCAAGAAGCAGATCGGTCTCCTCCTTGTCGGAAAACGGGAACCGCGGAAGAGCCATCTCCCCCGCGGTCATGGTTGCGCAGACTAACTCCGTCGGATTAATTCAGATAGCGCGTGCGCCAGTGGGGGCGCAGAAGGGCGCTCTGGAACCGGCGGTGCCATTTGCACAAGCGTCGACGCCGGCAGCTGAGCAGACGGTATTTATTTTACGACCTAGGGTTTTTCAGAACGTCCGCGAAGGTCGTCCCGATGCGACCCTCGTCGTAAATCCAGTGCCCGCTATTGTGAAACACCGTCATCCCGACGCGCGGATCAAAGCCGGAAGAGTTAACAGGACCGGTCTCTTGCCGGTTCGGCGGGGACTCGCGCGGATAAAGTAATTGGGAATCATCCTTATCAACTCTTTCAGGACACTTTCGCCCGACTCCGCCCCTTCAGTCGCGCCGCGCGCGATCAAAGCCTTTGCACTCGCCTTGCGGGCCGCTTCCAAAGCCAGTTGAGCTGTTTTCCCCGCCGCCTCCGCCTTTGAGTGGCGCGCAATTCTTCGGTTCGGCATAACCCTCCCGCCTCCAATTGACCGCGCAATTGCAATCCTGCGCACATCGCTCCACTCCAGCGCCAGCGCGCTTCCCTCCAGCGCCAGCTCTCCCAAATCCCAACCGCATCAGTCGCCAGTCCGACAAATGCCAGGACTCCAGTCCTGACTCCTCCTGGTTTGCCCCAGCCTGGGAGAATGATTGACCGTCGAGACTGTGCTTGGTACGCTGCTAAGATGAAAAAGCATCTGCACCTTCGAGTCGTTGCCAGCCTCTTCCTGTTGCCATTTCTGGGAGCAGCCGCTCAGGCCGGCACCGCCAGTATCGACGTGCTCGCGACATTTGATTATCCCGGCGCGAGCACGACTCATCCGATGGCGATTAACATTGCTAACGGAGTTACCGGCAGCTTTGTTGACACCGACGCCAGGACGAAAGGCTTCGTCCGGGACAGCCATGGCAACTTTAGCGCGCCGCTCGTGGAGCCCAAGGACTTTGGTCTCGAGACCGTGCCCGCAGGCATAAACGACTCCGGCCTTGTCTCCGGTTACTTCACGGGGCCGGGCGCTATCTTTTCCGGCTTCTTCCTTTCCGGAAGCAGCTACACCGAATTCGCGGTCCCTGGCGCGCAGGATACCTTTGTCACAGGCCTAAACAACGCCGAGGATTTTGCGGGCTACGATTCCGATCCTGCGACGGGCAAGACGCACGCATTTGTCAACATCGGCGGCACCATCATACCGATTGGTCTCCCCGGTTCATCCTACTGCTACGCCATCAATAACAACAATCAGTATTGTGGTTACTACAGGACTGGCGGAGCGTCGCACGGGTTTTATACCGATCGCAACGGCGTTCTCCAATATCCGATCGATGCTCCGGAGGGCGCGGCAATGTTCCGCGGGATAAACGATCGCGGCTGGCTCGTTGGTAGCACGACGGATAGCGCCTTGACGACTCATGCCCTTTTGTTTATCCCGCCGCGGAATTTCATTACCTTCGATTACCCGGGAGCAAGTTTTACGCGCTTTACCGGCATCAATGATAACGGGCTCATCTCCGGCGAGGAGTCGGACGATCTATTCGGCACACCTAGCCATGGATTCATCGCGCGCGCTCGTCTCTCGCGGACAGGTGATTAATTGACCGGCCGGGCGTGAATTGATTCACAATCGAGCGGCGGCGACGCTCTGGGAAGAGCGGTCTTCACAGATCCGGGTTGCCCTGACCTCAAACTCCCACACGGGAAGTGCGGCGAGGTATTGGGCCACGGCGGAAGCTGTCATTTTGCCGATGATACCCACTGAACGATGCGGCGGACAAGCATGCTGAAAAACTGAAATGCTGCCGTAACGGATCGCGCAGCGAACGGCGGGGCTTGGCCGTAACGGATGTGAAACAACGGCCGGGCTTTCAAAGCCCGTTCGCTCTGACGATGCGCTGCGGCAAACGCTGAGATAAGGCGAAATCCGGGAAGAGCTGGATTCCGCCACACATGACGACTTCCTCCTGGCTGTTTGAAGGAGCGACGAGAACGCAGCTAAACAAGGCCTCGAAGAGAAAGCGGCGGAGTTCGTCGGAAGGGCTCAGGGATTTACGCGCAGGCGTAATTCTCACGCGCCTTTGGCCGCGACAAAAAATAAATGAAAAATCTCGATTGACAGTGTTATCCCAGTAGTGCATATACACACCGACATGACAAAAAAGCTGGATCTCTCGACGGCGGAAAACTGTGTCTGCTTCAACCTGCGCCGGGTAGCGCGGGTGGTGACGCAGTTCTTCGACGCGGAAATGCGGCGGCATGGAGTCCGCCCAACGCAGGGGACGATTTTGGTGGCATTGCATGCAAAGGAAAGT
>DASXDC010000235.1:0-5329 GCA_036490855.1 Chthoniobacterales bacterium | reverse complement strand
TCCCGAAGAGCGGCTTCACCGAGTCTCGGACCAGGATGATGAGGGTGAAGACGCCGAGGATGACTCCGAAGGGAATGAAGAGGCATTCGATGCAGGCCATCACAAAGACGAACCAATAACGCCGGCGGCGCGCGATCGAACAACCCGAGATTGCGAGGCAGATCGCGAATGCGATGCCTAACGAAAAGAAGGTGAGGCCGAAGCCGATAAAAAAATAGCCGACAATGGCCGGCGGCGGCCCGCCTTTCTGCTGAGCGGCAGGCGGCGCGTGCAGGAAGAGGAACCCCGCCGCGGCGTAGATCAGCGGAAAGAGCGAAAAGAGCGCCGCGAGGCCGCCGACGACATAATGGAAGATGCCGAGCAGCCGCAGATGTTCCTCGTCCTGTGTCATCGGTCTCAGTCGCGATTCGCCAGAGCTCTTACTTCACCACCGTCACGACGTGCGCCTGGATTTTTCCGCTGATTGGGCCTTTCCCAAAACGCTCCGTCAACGCGTTTGTCGCGACGACGGTGGCGTCGCCTAACAATGCCGCGTCTCGGGCCTCGATCTCGTCGCGCAGCGGCGTTCCCTGGCAATAGGCCATCGCCGCGACCCGCGCGGAACGCACTTCGCTCTGCTTCGCCACCGTCTCGATCTGCGGCCGGGCGGTGAATCCACCCGACGCGAGATCGCGCGCGATCGTCGCCGGATCGTTGTAACTATGCGGGACACGGGCGTGAAACCGAGGCGGGTGATGCGGGAAGAGCGTCATGACCGCTTTCGTTACAGTTTCGGGGAATTCATTCTCTTCGATTCGGTCCCAACTGCTGAAGACGAACACCCCGCCCGCTCGCAGGACTCTCCGGACCTCGGCGAACGCCTCCGCTTTCTCGGAAAAAAACATGACCCCAAAGCTGCAGACCACCGCGTCGAACGATTCGTTAGGGAAGGGGAGATGCATCGCGTCCGCCTGCCGCCACTCAACCGGACGCGCGGTGCCGATGGAGCGCGCCTGCGCGAGCATTTCCTCGTGCAAATCGGTCGCTACGATCGTGACGTTCTCGGGCAGCGTCTTGGCGAGGGCGCGCGTCACGACCCAGGTCCCGGCGGCGATCTCGAGGACATTTCGCGGCGCGCTCGCGGCGAGGCGTAGGGCAAGCTCGGTCGCATACGCGTGGAAGACGAGCGGGACGATATA
This sequence comes from Chthoniobacterales bacterium, assembly GCA_036490855.1. Classification (GTDB taxonomy): domain Bacteria; phylum Verrucomicrobiota; class Verrucomicrobiia; order Chthoniobacterales; family UBA10450; genus Palsa-1392. The sequence goes on along the minus strand of DASXDC010000235.1, from coordinate 4,151 downwards.
AGCCTCGTAAAGCTTCGGGACCGAACCGCTGAAGACGACTTTACCTTCTGGATTGCTCATGAAAATCTCGCTGCACCCGGCCGGCCTCTGCATCGAACCAGAAGGCGCCACCGGGCGCGAGCAAAATCCCCATCGAGGAGGCAAGCCTCCTCGAAGTTTCCGACAATCCAGTTTGTCGTTAGGCGGAAGTGGCCTAACGAGCCTTCACTTTCGCGGTCGCGCTGCCACCGAGGTCGCTCGTCACCGTGATCTTTTGCGGGTTGCTGAGACCGTTCAATTTGCCGCTGTAGTTGCCGCTGCCCTTGTTCATCAGCGTTCCGATAATCGTTCCATTGTTGGTCTGCGAGACCGTCAGGACGGCGCTGTCATCACTGTCGGTCGCCTGCACCGTCAGTTGGCTGCGCGCGATCGCGTATTGGGCGCGTGTCACCTGCACGGTGTCGATCGCTTCATTAACCGTGACCGAGCCGATCATCCCGCAACAGGATCCATGCGGCGTGCAATAATAATTGAAAGTGCCGGCGGTCATGAAAGTGAAGTTGAAGGTGAAACCGAGATTCTGCACTCCAGAATCCCACATCCCATCGGGCTGGCCCGGTGTCCCGGAAGTCGTGCTGTGACCGCTCGCTGCCCAGATCCATTCGACGGTATCTCCCACCTGGATTGAGACATTCTGCGGCGTGAATTTGAGGCCGCCCTCCCCGACCTGCACCTGGAAGATGGTGGCTTGGGCGGCGCTGGTTGCGATGATTGCGATACAGCAGGCGATGAAGCTGAATTTCATAAGATTTTTCATTTTGTTTCTCTTTGCCCGGCATCCTGACGGTCTCAGGGCTGATGATAAAGAGGGCTCTTCGTAACAATTCGGTTACGCCGGCTCAGGCCGGGCTGCTCGTAACACCTCTGTTACCAACCGTCCCTTGGTCATGCCGCCGCGAGCGACAAATCTTCCGCATGCACTCGCTCTCACGTTTCGTCCTCACTTGCCTAACGACTGCCGCTCCACTCCTCGTCGCCGTCGGTCTTTTTCCTTGCGCGCCGGCTCCCGCAAGAGCGGAAACTCTCTCCGCTCTTCGCTCGGCCGGCAGCGTCATCGTGGAGACCCGCCTCGGCGGTTTGATCTTTGGCTTCGAGGTTGACCCGTTTACAACGGAAGGGCTTCTCTGCGGGGCGGTCACTAATCGCGACGGGAGCGTCTCCGCTTCAGTCGAGACGTTCAACCAGGCGACCGGAGCGATCATTCGCGTCCTCAGCCAGACGGAGTCGCAGGACGATTTCGTCGCGCTTGGTGTCGCCGGATCGGTCGGTCTCGTCGAGCGCGAGCGGGTCGAGGGTTTTCAGGTCCGCCGCAGTTTCCAGATCATCAACCCTCTCGCCGGCGACAAACTAAATGGTGTCTGGACGCCGCCGATCGATCAGCAACATATCGTCAACCAGGTGAAGCCCGCCTTCGACGGCAGCTCGAACGTCGCCGTCTACGCGATCGACGTCAGCCCCAACGCTACTCCGCTCGTCTTCAGCTCCAATCTCGCCGCCAACACTTTCGGTCCGGTCATCGAAATCACCAATCCCAACTTCACCGTCGAAGCGCCGCCCCTCCTCGCGTTCGACCCGCCGCGCAACCAGGCCATCCTTGGTCATAATAAACCATCGCCCTTTATCCTCCCGCCGGTCATCGGCGTTGTGAACCTTAGCAGCGGCAACTTTGTTCAACGCACCGGCCTCGGCCTTGGCGTGATCAACGGCATCGCGATCGACTCCGCCGATGGAATTCTCTGCACCGACACTTCATTCGACTCCGGCGTGCAATTCTTTCATCTTTCCGACTTCAACGGCAGCGGCATCAACGTCTTGTTGCCCGGTGCTGCCCAGGACAATTCGACCGCCAGCGGTGGCGACATCGAATTCGATCCGATCAACAAACTATTCCTCGTCGCGCAGGCTTTCTCCGATGGGAAACTCGATAACGGGAGCAGCGTCCAGGTCTACGATCTCGATGGCAATCTGGTCGAGTCGATCAACGGGCTCCTCTTCCAGGGCGGCGACAACGTCTTCCCGGTCCACATCACGCTCAATCCTTCGCGTCGGATCGGTTTTGTGGACGGCCCGGACCTCACGACCGAGATCCAGTCCTTCAACTACTGAAGGGCGATTGGCCTAACGACCCCGGCGCGATCCGATTGTCCGCCCGCTTTGGGCGGATCGCGCGCCCGCCATCCGGTGGGGCGCGAAGTTTTCACGCGCACCCGCCCGATTCACCCGCGGCATTTGCCGCATCTGGCGCGGCCGCCGCGGCATCATCATCATCCGTCCGCCGCCGGCTCGCGGATTCGTTAGGCGGCTGCGCGCTCCGAATGAGCGGGGACTGGAATTGAGGACGATGATTTGCGCCGGCTGCCCGTAGCCGTAGCCATACGGATCGTAATAGCAATCGGGATCGGTCAGCCCCGGCTCGGGATAATCGCCGATGTAATTCGAAGGATCGGTCGTCGCCGGATACGTCGCATAACCGTAATCGGCGGACGGATCGGCCACGCTTTCCTGTTGGTAGGCGACGGTGGGCTGCGCCGCATCCAGGTCGTCGTTCGCCCGATAATCGACCGCCGGCCGCTGCGGCGCCATTGGGTGGTAAATCGGTGACACGTTGGCGAAGGTCTGATCCTCCGGCGCCCGAAGCGCGAGATGGCTTTCCCTCTGTCGCTCCGCCGGTTTTGCAAACTGCATCCAAGCCAGGATCGCGATCAAGATGCCGAGCTCGAGCGCGATTATTTTACCAATCGTCGTGTTCATCCGTGCCTCCTCCGGATTGCAATATCGCGCCGGAACGGCTTTTGCACAACCAGTTCGCGCCGCCTCGCCAAGCGCTCGCCTAACGAGTCAGCCGCGTCACCCGCGCGTTGTCCAGGCCGAGATCCCAGACCCAGAATGGGTAAAAGAAACCGGGCTCGCCCAGCTCCACGCCTAACGTTTCCACGTCGTGCATCAGCGCCTGCCAATCGGCGTCAGTCCCCGGCTTGCCGTCGCCCTTCGTCACCACCCAACCCGGCGGAATCGTCAGGGAATCCGCGTTCACCGGAAACTCATACGTGTTCCAGCCGACTGGCAATTTCGAGATATCCGTCCCGATGTAATAGGCATCGACTCCTTTCGAGAAATCGCCCGTCCCGAGCGTGGTGTTGAGGTCGAGAGTGACGGCGCGATCGGGAACTTCCAGCCCGCTAAAAATGTTGATGTCGAAGGCGAGCGTGCCCACGCCCTTATCGGCGAAATCGCCCAGGAAATGCGTCGGCTGAGTGCCGATCGGCACATACCAGGTCGGGATCGCGGCGTCGACCGTTCCGTGAAGGTAAGGGCCGGGATTGCCGCCGTCAGGTTCGATCACCAGCAATTCGTCGGGATTAGTCGAGAGATGCCAGTCGCCGTTGTCGCTATTATTGTCGAACGTCTCGACAAAGCCGGCCTGCAAAGTCGGAACGGCGAGGGCGATAAGGACCGGAATGAGCTGCCAGACGCGCAGCCGGCAAGAGGATGACGAGGCCGAATTAGCAGCGGACCGCGAAAAAATAGAGTGATATCGCATGCCAAAGAAATCCGGCTACCCCACCCCGATGTCAATCGCTTCGCGGATCTGCACTTGGTCGCGCTGTGAGCGAGGCGACTCAGCCTATCGCCAGGATAGCATCCGAAGCAGGGATCGGATCGGTGGATTATCCCGCGTTCAACTCTTCCGAAGAGGCCGCGATTTTTACTTGCAGAAAGAGCCTGTTCCATGAGGCAGAGAGATTTTCGGGTTAAATAGGAGGCCGATTTTCTCACTCAGAAATGAGAGGTGAGGATACGCACTTGTCGTGAAAAACTTGGCAGAAGCCCTGTTCTGTCTGACGAAAAGCTTTGGCTTCCGCGGCGGCCCAATCTAAGGAGTCGAATTGGGAGCGTGTCCTCCTAGGGTTCAGGTTAGATGACGGGCGCCGTTGAATCGGCCCCACGAGAACTTTGCCTCGGCCGCGGAATGTAGAATCTACGGATTGCCGGCTCCGAGGAATTTCTGCAACGCTTCGAAAACGAAGTCGTAGCCTTCCGGCCACTGGCTGGCGCGCGGTCCGGCAACATTGATCACGGTGAGACCTTTTTCCCTGACGAACTTCGAAAGC
>DASXDC010000234.1:0-3154 GCA_036490855.1 Chthoniobacterales bacterium | reverse complement strand
CCGTCCTGGCTGAAGCCGACGATGCGGCCGGCGTTATTGATCCCAAAGCCGGAGCTGGTGGAGCCTCCCTTCACCGTGCCGAGATCGCGCGGGGAGAGCAGATCGGGCGACCAGAGGTAGGCATGATAGGCGCCTTTCCTGGTGAAACGCAGGTTGCCCGTGACTTGGTCCAAGTCATTCATCCCGTAAGCAGTGTTGAGGTTTTCTGCTCCCGAAGAGTAAGTACCGAGGGTGGTAAAGCCGTCGGTCGCCGTCCAGAAGAAGGCGACCTGCATTCCATCGACCTGGCGGCCGTAGCCGGCGATGTGGCCGGCGGCGTTGATCGCGGTGGGATTCGAGTTTGCCGTCGTGCTATCGCCGCCTCCCGGAATCCCGATCGCGACCATGCCGGTCGCCTCCGTCCAGACGAAGCCGTGCTGGTAGAATTTATCGACTGGAATGTAGTAGCCGGTGACGGTGCCGCTGTCATTGATGGCCTTGGCGACGCTGTCGAGCCCGAGCGAGCCGAGGTCGCGGAAGCCATTGGTCGAATCCCAGATGAAGGCATGGCTCGTCGCGTGCGCGGTGGCGGCAAGCCCGGCGAGTAAGGCGAGGCAGAGCAGGAGAAGGCGATTGTTCATAATAATGTCTGTATCTGGAAAGGTTGTGGCTGGGAAGGAGAAATTCGCGCGGACACCGGCGGGAGAGTTTATTTTTCGGAAAGCCGGAAAGATGGCGTGGATGTGGGAGCGGCTTTTGGGGACTATTTCGAGCGTCTGCCGGCGGCAGGGCCACCGCCACAGCCGGGGAAGTCAAAAACCCACGTCTCTTCTTCCGCTTTCCTAGTGCCGGAAATGACGGACACCGGTGAAGACCATCGCGACTTTGCGCTCGTCGGCGGCGGCGATCACTTCTTCGTCGCGGACGGAGCCGCCCGGCTGGATCGCGGCAGTGGCGCCGGCTTCGGCGGCGGCGACGAGACCGTCGGGGAATGGGAAAAAAGCATCGCTCGCAACGGCGCTCCCTTCGAGCGAAAGGCCGGCTTCCTGCGCTTTCCAGACGGCGATGCGGGAGGCGTCAACGCGCGACATCTGCCCGGCGCCTATGCCAAGCGTGCGATCGGCGGCGGCGTAGACGATGGCGTTGGATTTGACCTGCTTCACCACGCGCCAGCCGAAGAGCATTGCGGCCATCTCCTGCTGGGTAGGCGGGCGTTTGCTCACCACCTTCGTCTCGAGGCTCTCGAGCTCGACGGTGTCTTTTTGCTGTACGACGAGGCCGCCACGGACGGAGCGAACATCCAGCTCGGGCTTGGGGCCGGCGGCGGCGGGAACGAGGGCGCGCATAAGGCGGAGGTTCTTTTTTTTCTGGAGAAGCGCGCGGGCGTCGCTTGTGAACTCCGGCGCGATGATGACTTCGCTGAAGATCTCGCTGATCGCCTTCGCGACGGGGAGATCGAGGGCGCGATTGCAGATGATGATGCCGCCAAAGGGCGCCTGCTTGTCGGTCGCGAAGGCCTTGAGCCAGGCCTCCCGCAGGTCGGAATCGCTCCCCACCCCACAGGGGTTGGTGTGTTTCAAAATGGCGATCGTCGGCTCAGTGAACTCCCCGATGAGGTCGGCCGCGGCGGTGATGTCGATGATATTGTTAAAGGAGAGGTCTTTGCCGTGCAGCTTCTCGAAGTGCTCGGTGAAATCGCCGTAGAGGGAGGCGGTCTGGTGCGGGTTCTCGCCGTAGCGGAGCCGGCTGACGAGTGGGAGGGAAAGCGAGAACGAAGTCTCGGTCTTTTGCTTTTCGTTCAGGTAACTCGCGATGGCGCGGTCGTAATCGGAGGTGGCGATGAAGACTCTGATCGCGAGGCGCTCGCGCAGCTTGAGGGTGGTCTCGCCGTCGCGGTCGCGCATTTCGTCCAGGACCGCTTGGTAATCGGCCGGATCGACGACCACAGTAACGGACTGATAGTTCTTCGACGCGCTCCGGAGCATGGAGGGTCCGCCGATATCGATCTGCTCGATCGCTTCCGCGAGCTTGACCCCCGGCTTGGCGACGGTGGCTTCGAAGGGATAAAGATTCACGACCACGAGATCGATCGGCTCGATCCCATGCTCGCGGGCGGCGGCTTCGTGCTCCCTGTTGCCGCGGAGGAAGAGGAGCGCGCCGTGCACTTTGGGATGAAGGGTCTTGACCCGGCCATCGAGAATCTCGGGCGAGCCGGTGAAGGCGGAAATTTCGATCGCGTTCACGCCTTCCTGGCGGAGAAGGCTGGCGGTGCCGCCGGTCGAGATGATCTCGACGCCCTGTTTCTCGAGCTCGCGAGCGAAATCGGCCACGCCGGTTTTGTCGGATACGGAGATGAGCGCGCGTTTGATTTTCATGAAGATTTTCGCTGCACGAGCAGGTAGGCGATCAGATACATGAGAAGACCAAAGCCTAACGACAAGCCAAGCGAAAGGGCAAAGCTCGGGAGATGCAGGACGCCCGGATCGCCCGCGTAAAGGGCGCGTCGCACGGCCGCGACGCCATAGGTGACGGGATTGATGTGGATCGCCCAGTAGATCCAGGAATGCGGATTAGTGGCGGGAAAGAGCGCGCCCGACATGAGCCAGAGCGGAATGAGAAAGACGTTCATAATCGCATGAAACCCCTGGGTCGATTCCATCGGCCAGGCGACGAGAAAGCCGAGGCCGGTGAGACCGAAACCGACGATGAAGAGCGTGCCGAGACAAACGAGGAGCCGCTCCGGCGAAATGTGGATGCCGACAAAGGGCGCGAGCAAAAGAAAGATCAGCCCCTGCAAAAGCGCGAGGGTGGTTCCGCCGAGAATCTTCCCGCAGACGATGCTGCCGGGGGAGATGGGGGCGACGAGAACCGACTGCAGAAAACCTTCCCGCCGATCCTCGATGATCGAGATGGTGGAGAAGATGGCGGTGAAGAGCATGATGAGAATGAGCGTGCCGGGATAGAAATACTCGAGGTAGCTCGTGCCGTGAGGCGAGGAGCCGGCGCGGAAGGAAGGGCCGATCCCCGAACCGATGACAAACCAGAAAACGAGCGGGGAAAGAAGCGCGCCGATGATGCGATTGCGCTGGCGATAGAAGCGCACGATCTCGCGCTGCCAGAGGGTGGCAGTCGGTAAAAGAAAAAAGCCGGAGCGTCTCTCTCCGGCGCTCACGGC
>DASXDC010000233.1:0-5066 GCA_036490855.1 Chthoniobacterales bacterium | reverse complement strand
AAAACGGCTGGTCTCCTGCGACGGCAGCGGCCCTTCGACGTCGGGATTGTCTTTCCAAATTCGCTCCGGGTCGCGCTGGAGCTTTGGATGGCCGGTGTGCCGCGCCGGGTCGGATTTGCCGGTTATCGGCGGCGCTGGCTCTTGAATCAGATCGCGCGCCAGCCGGAGCGGAAGGGTCCGCCGCCCCATCAGGCAGAACATTATCTCGAGCTCGCGCGGTCGTTAGGCGCCGACGCCGCGGTCGGTGCGATTGCGATCGCGGTGCCGGTTGCCGCGGAAGCGACCGCGCCGCGATTCGGCCTCTGTCCAGGAGCTGAATATGGTCCGGCGAAACGCTGGCTTCCCGAACGTTTTGCGGCGGTCGCTGATGCAGTCGGCGGCGAGTGGGTCCTTTTGGGGACGAGGAAGGACGAAGATGTCGGAAAACAGATTACCGCTGCGATGGCGGGCAGCTGCCTCAATCTCATCGGACAGACGACGCTTGAGCAATTGATTGTGGAGCTGCGCAAGTGCCGCCTGCTTTTGACAAACGACACCGGCACGATGCATCTCGCGACTTTGCTCGGTGTGCCGGTGGTGGCGATTTTCGGCTCGACCGAACCGCGTCTGACGGGACCGTTAGGCAGCGGGAACCGCGTCGTTAGGCATCAGGTCGAATGCAGCCCGTGTTTTCTGCGCGAATGCCCGCTCGATTTTCGCTGCATGAAAGCGGTTGGAGTGGAAGAGGTGGCAGCGCTGGTGGCGGAGCTGGGACGCTAGACCTTCATCACTTCGGCTTCCTTGCGCTCGAAGTGTTCGTCGATCGATGTGACGAAGCGATCGGTCAATTTCTGCACCTCGGCTTCCGTGTCGCGGAGCTGGTCCTCCGTGGCTTCGCCGCCTTTTTCCATTTTCTTCGCGTCGTCGATCGCGGCCCGGCGATTGGCGCGGACACGGACCCGCGCTTCCTCCGCCATCTGCTTGAGCGATTTGACCAAATCCTTCCGCCGCTCTTCCGACAACTCCGGGATCGGGAGGCGAATCAGTTTCCCATCGACGAGCGGGGTAATGCCGATCTTCGATTCCTTGAGCGCCTTCTCGATGTCGCGCACGGTCGAGGCATCGAAGGGTTGCACGACGAGCAGGCGCGGCTCCGGCGTGGTGATCAACGCCAGTTGTTTCAATTTCATCGCCGATCCGTAGGCCTCGACGTCGACATTCTCGACGAGAGCGGGCGAAGCCTTCCCGGTGCGGACGCTGGCGAATTCGTGGATCATGTAATCGACGCTCTTTTCCATCGCCATTTCGGCTTCGAGGAGAATTTCTTCGACGGTCATACGGTGTTGAAAGAAAGCTGCAGAGTTCGGAATCGCAATTTTTAATCCGAAACGAGCGTCCCGATCTTTTTCCCAAGGACGGCGTCGCGCACGTTCGTCGGCTGATGCATGTCGAAAACAAGAATTGGGATCTTATTATCCATGCAGAGGCTGAAGGCAGTCGAGTCCATGACTTGCAATCTTTTCGTTAGGGCCTCGGTAAAGCTGATCTGCGCGTAGCGCTTCGCGTCGGGGTGCAGTTTCGGATCGCAATCGTAGATCCCATCCACTTTCGTCGCCTTCAGGATGATGTCGGCACCGATCTCGCTCGCGCGCAGGGCGGCAGTCGTGTCGGTGGAAAAATAGGGATTGCCGGTGCCGGCGACGAAGATCACCACCCGGCCCTGTTCGAGATGGCGAATGGCGCGGCGGAGGATGAAAGGCTCGGCGACGTTTTGCATTTCGATCGCGGTCTGGACGCGGGTGAGGACGCCGCCAAGCTCGAGCTCGCTTTGCAGGGCGAGACCGTTGATGACGGTTGCGAGCATGCCCATGTAATCGGCGGTCGTCCGATCCATCCCGCGATGGCTGGCGGCGAGGCCGCGCCAGATATTGCCGCCGCCGATCACGATCGAGATCTGGACGCCGAGGTCGTAGACCTCCTTCACCTGGCGTGCGATTTCTTTCACGATCTGGGGAGATATCGTCTCGCGTGCTCCGGTTTCGCGTAACGCTTCACCGCTCAATTTTAGGACAATGCGTTTGTAAGCGGGCGTTTCCTTTTCCATCTCGGCCGGGATGATCGATCAGAAAAATGCACTTGGGGAGGAAAAACCGCGCAAAAAGTCCTTCGCCTGCATCCGGCGTTTTCCTTCCAGTTGCACCTCGTGAAGCCGAAGGGCACCGCCGCCGGTCGCGACGACCAATTCCGACTCGTTAGGCATGGCTACCGTCCCGGGCGCACCATCGATCGCTGCGCAAACGGAGGCGCGGAAGATTTTGAGATTTCGCCGGCGGCCGGCGGCGTCGGTCAGCCGGGTGAAAGCTCCGGGCCAGGGATCGAAGGCGCGGATTTTTCGGGCGATCATTTCGGCCGGCTCCGACCAGTCGATTTTTCCATCTTCGCGTGTCAGCTTTGCGGCATAAGTCGCTTCGCCGGAATCCTGCGGCAGACGCGCTGCCGTCCCGGCGGCGAGCTGCGCGAGCGCTTCGCGCAGCGCGATTGGGGCGAGATCGGCGAGGCGATCGTGGAGCGAACCTCCAGTCTCGTTAGGCATAATCCCGAGCTTTCGCTGGAGGAGGATGTCTCCCGTGTCGAGGCCTTCACCCATATGCATGACGGTGATGCCGGTTTCTGTGTCGCCTGCCAGAATGGCCGCCTGGATGGGCGCCGCGCCGCGATGACGCGGGAGGAGCGAGGCGTGCAAATTGAGACAGCCTACGACCGGGATCTCGAGCACGCTCCTTGGAAGAATCTGGCCGTAAGCCATAACGACGATCACGTCCGGCGCGAGTTCGCGAATCCGGCGAACAGCTTCTTCTTCCCGAATCCGCTCCGGTTGCAGGATCGGAACCGATGTTTTCGCGAGCGCCTGTTTGATCGGCGGCGCTTGCAGAATTTGATCGCGCCCGACCGGCCGGTCCGGCTGCGTCACGATTCCAACGAGTTCGTTAGGTTGCGATTGGCGGAGCGATTGTAGCGCGGGCAGGCCGATGTCGCCCGTGCCAATGAAGACGACCCGCATGCCGCCTTACGGCATTCTCAAGTCGGGCGCGATCGAGCGGCGCGGGCGGCGGGGCGCCGCGGCGCGAGCCATCAATTTATCGCCCGCTGTCACCTCCCGCTGGCCGACGGAGGAAGCGCAATTCGTGCAGAGATAATCGTAGATTTCGCGGTCGGGCAGAATGAGAAGAAGCCGTTCCCGCACCGGCATCGCCGCTTTGCATTTCTCGCAGTAGAGACTTGAAGCGGTGAAATTCTCAAATTGCTGCTGACTCATGATCGCCGTCGGCCACCGTCGACAAAATATTAAGCAGTACCTTGGCCGGAGGTTGAATCGCGTCAACCACCTGGACGCGCCCGCGATAATGTTCCAGGACCGGTTTCGATTCCGTCTCGTAAGTTTCGAGCCGGCGCTTGATCACTTCCTCGTTCGCGTCGTCGAGGCGATTATCCTTCAGGGCGCGTTTCTTCAGGCGAACGAAAAGCTGATCGCGATCGGGACAGGAAAGATGGAAGACTTTTTTCACGTCGATCACATCGTCCATGATTTTCGCCTGACCGACATTGCGCGGGATACCGTCGAGGACGAGCACATCGATATCGGGCTTAAACTCGTGCGCGTCGACCGCCGCATCGATCCGTGCCTGCCAGAGCTGGACGGTGATTTCATCCGGCACGAGCTGGCCTTTGCTCGAGTAGTCGAGAAAGGCGCGACCGACTTTCGTGCGCGTATCGAGGGTGCGGAAAACGTCGCCGCAGGCGCAATGAAAGAAGCGGGGGATGGAACCAAGGGAACGCCCCTGCGTGCCCTTGCCGCTCCCGGGCGCACCAAAGAGAAGGTAGGTTGTGTATTTCATTGCGAAAAACGGAGGGGGTTCCTTTATAGTCGGAAACGCTCGACCGCACAATGCGGAAAAGGGTGGCCTTGATTGTGGGGGAAAAGGATCGCCTAAAGGCCTTGCCTAACGAACAGGAAGCTAGCTGGCGGAGGCAGTCTCAGCCGGGACCACGTTCACCCGGCGGCCGGCCCGATCGAAGCGCACTTCGCCATCGACGAGGGCGAAGATGGTGTAATCGCGCCCGAGGCCGACGTTCTTGCCGGGGAGAAACTTCGTCCCGCGCTGGCGAACGATGATGTTGCCGGCGACGACGGATTCGCTGCCAAATTTTTTCACGCCGAGCCGCTTGCTGACGCTATCGCGGCCGTTCTTTACGCTGCCTTGTCCTTTTTTATGAGCCATTGAAGAAGTTGAGAGTTGAGAATCGGTGGTTGAGCGAAACGCCTATTCGGCCGCCTCTTTTTCCGGAGCGGCCTTCTTCGATTTCGAGCCGAGGCTGATGCCGGTGATTTTTATCCGGGTCAATTTCCGCCGATGCCCGACCGTGCGGTGATAACCTTTGCGGCGGCGATACTTGAAAGCGATGACCTTCTTGTCCTTCCGCTGCTCGACGACTTCGCCCGTTACTTTCGCGCCCGCGACCGAGGGGCTGCCGTGGGTGAGCTTGTCGCCGTCGGCGTGCATCAGGACATCGTCGAAAGTCATCTTCTGGCCCGCGTCGCCCGCGAGCAGATCGACGTCGATCGTGTCACCTTCCGCGACCCGATATTGTCTGCCGCCTGTTTTGATAATTGCGTAAGCCATGGCTGTTGGAAAAGTCGGAGACAGTCCCATGGGAGACCGGGATTGACAAGTGGAAATCCCGGCCCGGCGGGGAAGGCCGGCGCCGGACGCAGTCGCGGCTTTTCGCCTGACGAGTTGCTGCCCAGATCAAGCCGGCTGTCCGGAAATAACGAGCGTGATCTCCCCTTTCGCGGGATGAGCTTCGTAATGCGCCAGCAGCTCCGCCGCCCGGCCGCGCCGGAATTCCTCAAACTTCTTCGTCAGCTCGCGCGCCACGCAGAGGATGCGGTCGGGCATCAGCTCCACGCAGGCGGCGAGAGTCTTGTTGATTCGGTAGGGAGATTCAAAAAAGATCGTCGTCTCCGGCCGGGTGGCGGCGGCAGTCAGCTCGCGCGTGCGCTGCCCGCTTTTCACCGGCAGGAAACC
>DASXDC010000232.1:0-11447 GCA_036490855.1 Chthoniobacterales bacterium | reverse complement strand
CCGCCAGCCAAACTTTTTTTCCTTTATTTTTCCCGGTCCTTCGATCCGGCCCGGAGGAGATCCGGCGCGGCCTCTTCACCCGGGCCGAATTTACCTATGAAAAGACCCCGAAAAGGAACCGAGCAAAGTCGCGCATCACGAACCTATTCTGTGCGCCTTTGGACGCGCCGGGAGGCACGGTTTGTTGCCGGTTCTCAGGCCGCGTGGCCTGGCAATTGCTTTTACCGTTTGGCGTTAATTAAAGAGCAATATGTAAGTAAACCAAAGGAAACAACACATCCCATGAATACCTGCCCAGTACCCAACTCCAGCCAGACCCTCCCGTCTGAATCACCTCTCTCTCCCCTCATCCTCTTCCACCCGCGAGACGCCGCCGAGGAGAAGGACGCCACGCCGGCAATCCCGGCGCCGCCCGACAAGTCCCCACTCCGCCCTGAGCCGAACCCGATCGACGTCCTCAACTCCGCCGCTCGCTCCTACACCGTCCGCGTCCGTCAATTACTGGCGGTGCGCGGGCCGCGCTCGAAAGCGACCCGGGCGGTCTGCAACGGGTTGCTCGACGAGTCGGACCTGCTCCTGGAGGCGGCGCATTGCCTCGAGTCGTGCAGCCATGGGCTGCTCTCGCTCCCGCGCGCCCCCCGCACCGGCGCCCGCATTCTCACTCACTAGCAAAGCTTTTCCTTACTCGCCAACTTATCCCACCACCCCAAACACTCCACCACTCCACCACCCCAACACCCCAACACTCCATCACCCCAACTCTCCATCACCCCAACTCCACCACTCCACCACCACTTCCCATGCTCCTCCTCAACCCACCCTCCGCTCCCGAACCGAACCCAGAACACAACAAAAAGGGCGCTCGTGTCCCCCATCCCCTCCCCAGTAGCGAGCGCCCTGCTCCCGTTTGCTCCTCCCTTACCCCGCCGCTTCGCCCCCACGGCGCGCCTCCCCCGCTCCCCCATCCCAGCCCCAGTCCCTCCGCGGCGAACGGTGCTCCTGTCATCCCCCAACACCCTCTGGCAATGAGCACCGTTTGGCCGTTGTCCGCGTCCTCTCAGATGGGCCAAGCTCACTCGTCTCCTTTGCCGCCTCCTGCGCCCGAGCCGGACGATCTGAGAGATGCCCAGCCTTTCCTCCCCCGAATCACATCGAGCGAAACCGTGACTCAGTTGCTCGATGTGATGGAAGATATCCAAGAGGTGGAGAAATCGCTCCACGCCGAAGTGGCGCGGCGACTCGGGCACTCTGCGACGGCTTCCCGGTTGGGCTTTGCCCAGTGGCTCGCCACCCAAAGCCTGGAACTGAACAGCATCCGCGGTGACCTCTGCGAGATCTGCAGCGATCTCCTGGGCTGCGCCCCATTGCCCGAGGAGACGGACCCGCCTGACTTTCGCACTTTCGAAACGCTCCCACTGCCGGGCGAATCGAAATCACAAAACCCGTTAGCTCTTAAAGCTAACACCCGGCCACTTCGAGTAAGTGACCGAAAGGCAGCTCAGTAAACACAACAAACAACACACTAAACTATGAAAACAAACCAACCAAGACAGTTGCGAGTCTCACTCGCCTTCCTGAGGCTTCGCCTCGGGCTCTTCATCATTTTCGCACGCAATATCGTGCAAATGATGACCGCAAACAGTAACTACGCCACGCCCTTCCCGGCGTTGGCCATCCTGACCACCGCCCTCGATGAACTCGAGGTCAAGGCCCAGGATGCGCTCGGCCGCGATCACCTCGCCATTGTAGCACGTAATGGCAGCTTCGACAGTTGCGCGAACTTGTTCAGACAAGAAGCTTCGTATGTTCAGATGGAGTGTCAGAACGATCTCGACATCCTTCTGAGCTCCGGCTTCATCTCCACAAAGGCGCCAGCCCCAATCGGTCCGCTGGCGACGCCAAGTGCGCCCCTTTGTCGGCAAGGGACGAACAGCGGCGTCTTACGTGCACGCACCGATCGGGTATACGGAGCGAAAGCACATGCCTGGCGGGTTGCCCTCGCCTCGGCCCCGACGGTCTATGTGCAAACCGCACAAACGAGCAGTAGCCGCAATACGTTCAGTGATCTCACTCCGGGACAGACGTATCTGGTGGAAGTCAGTGCGTTCGGCACCGCTGGCCAGAGCGACTGGAGCATCCCCGGGGAATTGATGGTGATCTAGACCGGCGACAACAACATAGAAGCTGAAAGCTTCGAACTAACAGGCCGCGGCGAGGCGAAAGCTTCGCCGCGGTTTGCGTTTCAGGAGAAATAGGCGGCTCACAGGTTACGGTCAGTGCAACGACGACTGGCAGCGGCCGGAACGCTCTTAGATATGGAAGCCGGCCGTGCTCGAATATCCACCCTCGCCTATTGAAAACCACCCGAGAAGGGAGAGAGTGGTGCCGAAAGCGAGGCCCCAGTGACCGCCCGCTCCAACCCAAGATTCCAATCTGCCATGAAACAGACTCCGGCGAGGCGGCTACGATCCGCCTACAGCGCAGCGCGGTATGAAAGACGGGGTGACGAACGTTTTCAACTCCTGTCTTTCTGCAATGCCAGACTAGATTCGCTCTCTGCCCACGACCGCGGCAGCTCCATAAACAACCTGCATTTGAGCCCTCGCTCGGCTAACTGTCTGAATAAGGTCGGCGTTGTGTCGCTTGGACATTTGGTGGATTTTGCTAGTGCTGGCCCGCGCCGACTTCCCGCGGCTGGAACTCAGTCTGTCGCTGAGATTTTTACGGCCCTCCAGGCAATTGCGGTTAACATCAGGCAAGACGGTAACACCGATTGGATGGAGTACGCAGACAACCTTGGCTTGAAAGTTTTACCGTCGGGTGTGAACGCTTCCATATCTCCGAGCGAGTTTCTTCGGCTTTTCCCAAAGGTCACATCTGAGGCAGTCAGGTTGCGGTTCGGGCCACGCGAATGCCTAGTCTACCGTTCTTATGTCCTGCAAGGTTCCCAAGGAAACGTTTCTCTGGGGCAAATTGCCCGGCGGATTGGATTTACTCGCCAGCTGATGGCGCTTCTCAAGGACAGTGCCCTAAGCATGGTCAAGGGCGCACTGCTGGAGGATGAATACACCGGTTGCTCCTTCCGATTTGCACCTGCCTTTGTTGCGCCACTACGCCGATTACGACATGCCGTTGCCACCCGGGGAATTGCGGTCTTGTCTTTCGACGGGTGGAGAGATCTTTTGGACGAGGTTTGGGGGATTTCGCCCCGTGAAGTAGGCAAGTTGGATTCAGTCATTCTGTCCCACCTTGGGTGTCATGTTGTCTACCCATCTTCAAAAGGAAGCAGGCGAATGGTTGTGGCAGCGGGTGGACGCGCCGCTCCTTACAGGGCGACGGTTCTTTATGCGGAGCGGCTGCTGAGAAGGCGATTCCCAAATGGACTCTTGCCAGAAGAGATCCTCGATAAGCTGCCCGCGAAAGCAAAACATGACCTGAGCGTAACAGAATTAAAAAACGTCTTAACGGCGATTCCTGGGCTCGAGCGAAGTCTAGCCGGGGGTCGGTTCCGGCTGTCACTGGCCAGCCTTGGCCGCATCAGCGATCAACTTGAGCGAATCCTCGCGACAAGGGGAGCGCCGATGGGAATGCGAGAACTCGCAGAGGAGTTAAGCCAATATAAAGGCCGCAAAGGGTCGAAACGAACTCCCCGCCATCTGGCCGTTATCATGTCTGATGATGCACGTTTCAAGTGCATCGGTCGCAGTGGAATTTGGGGTCTTACGGAGTGGGATTTTGAGACCAATAAGATCACTGATCTCGCGGCCTTTTTTTTGCGCGCCTCAAATCAGGCGATGACAGAGGAGGAGCTGTATCGCCTCATTCTGGCTCGACGACCAGTTGGGACCAAATCGGTTAGGACCGTACTTCGCGACGACCCACGATTCCGGCGCACCGGCCGCCGCAGTTGGGAACTTAAGGATAGGACCGTCGGAACTTAAGCGAGGAGCCTTCGATCGCGACGACGGCGAGGAGGAGAAAAGCCCTCGCCGGCTGGTTCCTGATCCAGACGAGGAAGGCGCGCACAAATCCGCCAAGCTCTTTGATCTGCTCCATCGCGGGATCGACTCTAGGATGAGGCGAAGAAAGGCGCAATCGAGACGGGCCGATCCGTCGCCGGCCAACGCTCCGCCGCTCTCGATCGGCGCGCCGTGCGAGAGCCCATTCCCGGCAAAAAGCTTCAATTCGCCGCCGCCCGGGCTTATGAGGAGTGGATGAAAACAAGAGGATGGTGGGCAATTGCGGGCGCACTGATCGTGGCGAACGCGGCGCCGGCGCGCGCTCAAATCGGCCGGGATGTCGCCGCCGCTGAGCGCCTCTATGGGAGCGCGGTCGCAGTCGGCAAAGACAAAAATGGTTTTGTGCAACGGGTCTACCGCAAAGGCGGCCGGGATGTGATCGTGACGCTGGTGGACGGAATGATAAAGCGAGTCGTTTTCCGCAAGCAGGGTGGCGGGGCGTTTAGCGCGGAGGAGCTTCGCGCCATCGCCCGGAAAGAAGGATTGCGCGCCCCGGCGAATCACCCGATCCCGCGGGAGGGCTCGGCCTGGTCGAGCCGGCAGGGCCAAGATGTGACCCGCGCCGTTTACGATCCGGGGACAAATGTCTTCACGATCACGAAGGACTCGTTTTACAAGGCGAAAAAAAGGCAGACGCCATCGCCGAAGCCGACGCCATCGCCGGCTTCGTCCCGATCGAAAGGCGGAGGGACGAGCCGGGATCGTTAGGCGAAATCAGCCTGCTCCAGCCGGAGGAGGGGTTGAGGGCGCGACTTCGTTAGGCGCGCGTCGAAGTTTTTTTCGCGCGCCGGGTGGTTGCGCGACTTCGTTAGGGTAAAACGAGGCCGCCGGGCATCGGGCATCGGGGCGCACCGGCCCCCCCAGATTCGGCTAGTCGACGACTTCGAGCCCCATCTGCCGGGCGGTCCCGGCGATGATCTTGAAGCCGGCTTCGTCGTTCCGCGAGTTCAGGTCTTTCGCCTTCGTTTTCACGATCTCCATCACCTGTTTGCGCGTCACCTTGCCGACCTTCGTCTTGTTCGGCTCTTTCGAGCCGGCGGCGATGTTGGCCGCTTTCTTGAGCAGGATCGCGGCCGGCGGGCTCTTCGTGATGAAGGTGAAGCTCTTGTCTTTGTAAACCGTGATCACGACCGGGAGGATGTCGCCCGCCTGCTTCTGGGTGGTGGCGTTAAATTCCTTGCAGAAGGCCATGATGTTGACCCCGCGCGGTCCGAGCGCGGTGCCGACAGGCGGCGCGGGATTGGCCTGGCCGGCCGGGATCTGGAGTTTGATGTGAGCGACGATTTCTTTAGCCATGGTGAAAAGAAGTAAGAATAAGAAGGATGAATTAAGAAGCGGGCGAAGGATGCGGCGGAAGTTTCTTCATTCTGCCTTCTTCCTTCTTCCTTTGCTTTAGCCTCGCTCGACCTGCCAGTATTCGAGCTCGACCGGGGTGGAGCGGCCGAAGATGGTGACCGAGACGCGAAGCTTGCCGCGCTCCGGATCGATCTCTTCCACGATGCCGCTCTGGTTTTGGAAAGGTCCGTCGGCCACCTTGACGGTCTCGCCGACTTCGAAGCTCATTTTCGGCTTCACGTTGTCCTCACGCTCGCGCACCTGGGCGAGCATGTTCTCCACTTCCTCCTGGCGCATCGGGATCGGGCGATCCTTCGTCCCGGCAAAACCGATCACGCCCGCAGTCTCGCGGATGAAATACCACGTCCGGCCGATGAGCTGATTCTCCTCATCGAGGAGGTGCATGTTGACGATCAGGTAGCCGGGGAAAAATTTGCGGGTCGTCTCGCTTTTCTTGCCCCGCTTGATTTCCGAGACGCGCTCGGTCGGGACGAGGACTTCGTAAACGACGTCGCCCATCTCCTCCGTCTTGATCCGCTTTTCGATATTCTCGCGCACCTTGTTCTCCTGCCCGGAGAGGACGTGCACGACAAACCATTGATCTTTCGCAGCCAGGGTCTTCGGCATGATTACAAGCGAGTGATGAAATGGAAAACGTTGACGAGGATGAAATCGAAAAGCGCGATGTAGCCGCCGAGGAGGAGCATGGCGATGAGGACGACAATCGTGGAGTCGATCAGCTCCTTGTAGCGCTTCATCCCGTGCTCCTTCAGGTCCCAGGGCCAGGACGCTTTTTGCAGCTCGAGCCGGACTTCGGCGAAGAAATTCTTGGTTTTAGCGATCATCGGCCTAACGAGCGGCTCGGAAACCACGCCAGGAGGGACTCGAACCCCCAACCGACGGTTTTGGAGACCGCAACTCTACCAATTGAGCTACTGGCGTATTGGAAATGCCGAATTCCGAATGCGGATTGCCGAATCGGGGAGAGCGGCAAGGCCACATTGTCATTCGGCATTCGCCCTTCGGCAATCGACATTTCTCCTAGTCCAGAATTTCACTCACGCGACCGGCGCCGACCGTCTTGCCGCCTTCGCGAATCGCGAAACGAATCGTCTTCTCCATCGCGATCGGCGTGCCGAGCTCGACTTCGACCGAGACGTTATCGCCCGGCATGACCATCTCGACCCCTTCGGCGAGCTTGACGCTGCCGGTGACATCGGTCGTGCGGAAATAAAATTGGGGACGGTAATTGGTGAAGAACGGCGTGTGCCGGCCGCCTTCCTCCTTCGAGAGGACGTAGACTTCCGCCTTGAATTTCTTGTGCGGCTTGATCGTGCCCGGCTTGGCGATGACCTGGCCGCGCTCGACGTCTTCCTTCTTCACGCCACGGAGCAGAACCCCGACGTTGTCGCCGGCGCGCGCTTCGTCGAGAAGCTTGCGGAACATCTCGATATCGGTCGCGGTCGTCTTGGCGGTGTCCTTGATCCCGACGATCTCGACTTCCTCCATCTTCTTCAGGATGCCGCGCTCGACACGACCGGTCGCGACCGTGCCGCGACCTTCAATGTTGAAGACGTCTTCCACCGGCATGAGGAAGGGCTGATCGACCGGGCGCTCCGGCACGGGGATGTAATCATCGACCGCGGAGACGAGCGCCAGGATTTGCGCTTCCTGCTCGGCATCGCCGTTGAGCGCCTTGAGCGCGCTGCCCTTGACGATCGGGATGCTGTCGCCCGGGAATTCATATTGGGTGAGCAGATCGCGCACTTCCATTTCGACGAGGTCGAGAAGTTCGGGATCGTCCACCATGTCGACCTTGTTCAGGAAAACGACGATCGACGGGACACCGACCTGACGCGCGAGCAGAATGTGCTCACGAGTTTGCGGCATCGGGCCATCCGCGGCGGAGACGACGAGAATCGCGCCGTCCATTTGCGCCGCGCCGGTGATCATGTTCTTCACGTAGTCGGCGTGGCCGGGGCAATCGACGTGCGCGTAGTGGCGCTTGTCGCTCTCGTACTCGACGTGCGCGGTCGAGATCGTGATGCCGCGCTCTTTTTCTTCCGGAGCCGCGTCGATTGAATCATAAGCCCGCGCCTGGGCCATGCCCTTCTTTGCGAGCACGGTGGTGATCGCGGCGGTGAGAGTGGTCTTGCCGTGGTCGACGTGACCGATCGTGCCGACGTTCACGTGCGGCTTATTGCGTTCGAACTTGTCCTTAGCCATCTGGAATTCTCCTCTTTGGGTTGCTTGATCTTTCTATACTGACTTTTCGTTAGGTTAAATTTTTTCGGTCGCGAGCTCATTTCGGGAGCCCACAACCGGGTTTGAACCGGTGACCTCGTCCTTACCAAGGACGTGCTCTACCAACTGAGCTATGTGGGCCGCTGTTCATTCTCCAGGCCGGCCTCGCCATTCGCGCGGCCCAGCCGGTTGCTCGCCGTCGTTAGAAGCGAAAGTCCCAGAGCCGGTCAACAATTTGAACGGCCATGGGACTTTTCCTCGTTCTCCGAAAAAGCGTCGGCAAGCTAACCGCCCGCCCCGCCCTGTCAAAACAATTTCTCGCGCCCCGCGCTCAAACCTCTTCCCGGCGTCTCCCGCGCGCCAGGAAGACGATGATGAGGATGATGACGATCAAAACCGCGACCCCAATCCCGATATTGACCGGGGTGAGGACGCCGGCTGGCGCGGGCGTGGGCGTGGGAGTCGGAGTGGGCGGCGGAGTCGGGGTGGCGAGCAACTGCTGCTCGGCCAGGGCGCGGCCGTGGGCGTCGGTATCCTTCGGGTTCAACTGATAAGCCTTGGCGTAATCGGCGGCCGCTTTCGCGTAATCGCCCATCAGGTGATAGGTGTAGGCGCGGCCCTTGTAGAGGGTCCATTTGCCCGGATCCTGCTCGATCGCCTTGTTGTAATCGGCGAGCGCTTCCGGCAATTTTTTCTGGACCCGGTTGGCTTCGGCCCGGCGTTCGAGCGCGACCTGGTCGTTAGGCTTGGCGGCCAGATATTTGTCGTAATCAGGCAGCGCCTTTTCCCAGTTGTCGACCTTGGAGTAGGCGAAACCGCGGAAGCCGTAGGCGTCGACGTCGTCCGGCTTCATCTCGATTGACTTCGAGAGGTTGGTGATGGCGTCGTCCCATTTGCCGAGGTAAACGTCGGCCTGTCCGATCCCGAGATAATTGCGTTCGTCGTCGGGCTTCATCTCACTCGCCTTCGTATAATCGGCCACCGCCTCCGGATATTTGCCGACGGCGAGATACATCGCGGCGCGATTCTGATAGATGGCGTAGGCGTTGTCCGGGCTGGCCGCGAGCGCCTTGGTAAATTCATCGATCGCCGGTTGGAATTGCCGTTGATCGACGAACTGGAGCGCGGCCTTGATATGACCGCCCGTATCGGTGCTGATGGTCGTTTTCACGGTCGTTTTCACCTTCTTCTCTTTCGCAAAACTGGTTCCGATGGGCGCAAAGCAGAAAGCGGCGAGGGTGGCAGCGAGCAGGATTCGGTTCAGGTGATTCATGATTAGGTCTTTCCTTCTCCCTTCGTATCTGGGCACCTGCGCGATTGCAAGCGGCGACGCGGCGCCCGGCGAGGCGGCGAAATTTCGCTGCCATTCTCTCCGCATCTGTGGCTAACGTCGTCCGCTTGCGCGCCCGGCCATGATCTCTCAGCCAAGGAATCGAGGTTACGCCGCGGTCTTCGCCACCATCTTCATCTGGTCGACGCCCTCGCTCTTCCAGTATTACCTCAACCGTTACTACGATCCCTTCTCCCAGAACTTCTATCGTTACTCTGTCGCCTGCCTCGCGATTCTGCCCTTCGCGATCCATCGCTTCCGCACCGGCGGGCCGCGGCTCAGTCCCCGGCTGATCGGCGCCTGTCTCCTCCCGGCGTTGCCGAATGTCGTTCACCAGGTCGGCCAGACGCTCTCGCTTTTCTACCTCGGCCCGGGTGTCTATGCGATCTTCACCCGCTCGAGCGTGATCGTGACCGCCCTCCTCGCGCTCGTTTTCTTTCCGGAGGAGCGCTGGATCATCCGGCAATGGCAATTCCAGGCCGGCACGGTTCTGGGTTTGTTAGGCGCGGTCGGCGTCTTCTGGTTTCAACCGGGCTGGGATGCCGGCCATGTGCCGCTGAAAGGACTGGCGATCGTCTGCACCGCGACCTTCTGCTGGGCGCTCTATGGCATCCTGGTCAAGCGCCCGGCGGCGCAGCTCGGGAGCATCCGCAGCTTTGGGCTGATCAGTTTTTTCACTTCGCTCTTGCTCTGTCCACTGACCTGCTTTTTTGGAAAAATCGACACGCCGCTCCAGGCCAGCGCACACGTCAACGGCATTCTCATTCTCTCCGCCGTCACCTGCATCACGATCGCGCACGTTCTCTACTACGTGGCGATTCACGAGATCGGCGTCGCTCTCGCGCAGACCTTGCAGCTGCTCTGCCCGGTCGGCGCGCTCCTCTTGTCGGCCTGGATCTTCGGCGAGCGCCTGACCCGGCCGCAAATGGCGAGCGCGGCCATCCTGCTCTTCGGCGCCTTCCTCGCGACGCGCGCCAAACCGCAGGTCGCGGTCGCAACCGCGGAAAACTTGTGAGCACGCCCAGACTGCGCCGCGGCGTCGGAACGCTTTCGCTCGTTTTCATCCTCTTCTTCTGCACCTCCGGCGGCCCCTACACGACGGAGACGCTGATCCATTCCCTCGGACCCGGCCTCGGCTTGCTCATTCTCATTCTCGTCCCGCTCATCTGGTCGCTCCCGGAAGTTCTGCTCGTGGGAGAACTGGCCAGCATGTTGCCGGAAGAAGGCGGCTACTATCGCTGGGTCGATCGCGCTTTCGGACGTTTCTGGGCTTTCCAAAACGGCTGGCTCACCTGGATGTATTCGCTCGTCGACATGGCGATCTATCCCGAGCTTTTCAATCAATACCTGCGCTACTTTCTCCCCGGCCTCGACCCGCGCCTCGAATGGCTCGTCTCGTTAGGCGTGATCTGGGGCGCGACCGCGATCAACCTCCGCGGATCGATCCGGGTCGGTCGCGCTTCGATCATTGCCGGTTGCTTCATCGTCCTCGCCTTTCTCAGCCTAACGATCGCGGCTCTGCCGCATCTTGCCCATCTTCCCTGGCGACCGTTCGCCTCGGGGGAAGCGCATGGTCTTGGCGGCCTCGCGGTCGGAATCTCGCTCGCGCTCTGGAATTACATCGGCTGGGATAATCCCTCGACCGTCCAGGGCGAAGTGAAAGACGCCTCGCGCAGTTATCCGCGCGCCCTCGCCATCGCGTTGCCTTTTGTCATTGCCGGCTATCTCCTGCCGCTCCTCGCCGCGCTCGGCGCGAGCGACTGGAAAAATTGGAGCGAAGGCGGCTGGCCGCAGATCGCCGCCGCCGCGGTCGGGGGAAACCTTGGCCGCGTTCTCGCCATCTGGATCGCGCTCGGCGGGATGGTGAGCGCGCTGGCTCTTTTCAATGCGCTCCTCCTCAGCTACTCGCGCATTCCCTTCGTCCTCGCGAGCGATCGCCTCCTCCCTCAAAGCCTCGCGCGGCTCGATCTGCGCGGCACGCCCTGGGTTGCGGTCGTCGTCTCGGCCGTTTTCTATTCGCTCTTCGTCCTGGTACCTTTCGGCAAGCTGGTCGTGGCCGATGTGCTCCTTTATTCACTCGCGCTTTTTCTCGAGTTCGGCGCCCTCGTGCGGTTGCGAAAGACGGAGCCGTCGTTGCGTGGCGCTTTCCGCATTCCGCTCGGGCGCGGCGGTGTGGCCTGCCTCGCCGCGCTGCCGATGATCGTCCTCCTGGGCGTAATCGCGATCGCCTTTCGCGACGGGGAGTACGGGCTGCCGGCCATTATCGGCTCCGCGATCGCAATCGCAGCCGGACCAGTCATCTACGGTATCGCGCGCCGGGCCCGCGCCTAACGAGCGTCAGTTCCTCCGCAGGCTGGGATGTCTAGAGCGCCTCGGCCTTGCGCACCAGCTCGATGAAGCCGGCCCGGTAGCCATTCGGGTCGGCGCCTTTTCCTTCCTCCGCCCACTCTGCCACCGCGCCTAACGACGCCTTCCCCTTGAATTGCGAGTCGCGCAGGATCATTCCGAACTCCGCCACC
>DASXDC010000231.1:0-2659 GCA_036490855.1 Chthoniobacterales bacterium | reverse complement strand
AAGTTCCTGCAGCAGGCTCTGGCTCGAGTAACCTGAGCGGATCATGAGGCCCACATCCTTCATCGTTAGGGGACGAACTTCGGCCAGGCTGGTGAACGACAAGCCGAGCAGGAAAAGGACGAGCGGTACGCGCATCCTTTCGGAAAGAGCAGGAGATACGCCACTTATTTCACGCCCGGAAAATAGCGCGGTAGAAGGTCGCGATATTGCGGTTCCGCTTCCGCCGCCTGCTGGGCAAGTTCTCCTCCGACCTTCGCCTGTCCGGTTTGAGCGGCAAAGATCGCGCATAACCATTCTCGCTCCGCTGCGTCCGCTCCCTGCGGACGAAGGAATGCGCGGGAAATTGTAAGCAGCATCGGCGGCGAGAGATTCAGCCAGTCTGTCATGACGCTGCCGTAGCGGGTCTTTAATTCGAGTTTCTCGCTCGTCGCGCGATGGACCGGGCCGTCGTAGCGCAGGCCGTGAACGTCGGTCACGCTGCCGCGGTAGCCGGTCTGGTTAAGATCGCTGATCAATCTCGATTTCCAATCCGCCAGCCAGCGCGATCGTTGTAATTCCTCTTCGCGCTCTTTCTGAAGAGGCGCAGCGGACAGTCTGGTCGACTCGATAATATCGCGTCCTTTCGCAAACTGATAACCGGCGATCGCCTGGCGCTCTGCGTCCAGCGCGGCCCGCCATTTTGGCGCTTCCTCCGTCGCGCGTTTCTTCTCTTCCTCCGCCTTCCGCGCCGTCACCTGCGCAACCTCCGCGAAGAGCTTCGCTTCTTCGTCGGCGAGCTGAAAAGCGAGGGCGCCGTTTGCTTTCAGACGCGGAGTGATCTCGCGAATTCGTTTCAGTGACGTCTGCGGATCGCGAGTCGCATCCCGCTCCTTTTCCCACCGGCTGTAGAGTTGAAAATCATCGATCCGATCCTGTGCCGGGCGCTTGTACTCGTTCAACCAGACGAACTGTGGGACGGGTTTGAGCCTAACGAACTGCTGGAGCGCACTTGTCGCCTGGGCGAATTGCCCGTGTTCCCAAAGCTGTAGCGCCGCTGCCAGATCAGCTGCCGGAAGGACGTTAGGCTGCACCGCCGCCGCTTCGCGGAAAAGTGCCTCCGCCGTGGCGTAATGTCCGGCGTCGAGCTCGGTTCGCGCCTGGCTCAGTTGCACCTTCGGCAGCACTTGAGCGCTCGCGGCCGCCTCCGTTTCCACCTCTCCCGAAGAAGCGGGAGTCGATGCGCGCTGCGGCAGGTGACGCAGCCCGAAAATGATTCCGCAGACGAGCGCTGCGAGGAGGACTATTCCGCCTAACGAAACCGCAAATCGCTTACCCCAACCCCAGCGATGGCCCAGTTCCTCCTCGCGTGCGAGGACGATGGCGTGGGCCGCTTCGAGTTCCGCGATCAGCTCCTGGTACGACCCCTGGCGATCGACCGGATTCGGACGCAGCATTTTGTCGATGACCGCGGCGGTGGCATTGGAAACGTCGGGCGCGACCTCTTGCAAAGAAATCGGGCGCGACTTCAGCAACTTCAGTTCCGCAGCCGACTGGGTTTCATTCTCAAAGATCGGGCGGCCGGCGACGGCGTGAAAAAGCGTCGCCCCGAGGCTGTAGAGATCGCTCCGGAAATCCTCTCTTGCGTTCGTTAGGCGTTCCGGCGCGATGTAATAGGGCGTGCCCCAGATTTCGCCCTCTTCCTCGGCGTGTTGCGCCGCGAGGAGCGCAAGACCGAAGTCGACGATCTTGGCGTTGCTCTGATCGGTAAAAAGTATGTTGCCCGGTTTGACGTCGCGATGAATCAGCCCTGCCTGCAGAGCCGCGAGCAGCCCTTTCGCCACCTGCATTCCGACCTCCAGGGTTTGCAGTTCTGGAATGCGCTTTTCGTCTTCCATCCGATCGTCGAGACTGCCGCCATCGACCAGCTCCATCACGACATAGAATTGCCCGTGGTTTTCGCCGACCGCATAGACCTCGACGACGTGTGGATGCTTGATCGACGCTGTGATGCGCGCCTCCTCCCTCAGCTTGGCGGTGAAGCTGGCGTCGCCCGCAAATTCCCTTCGCAGAAGCTTGAGCGCGACGAAGCGATTCAGCCGCGTGTCGCGCGCTTTATAGACCGAGCCCATCCCACCCGTCCCGAGCGGCTCGACCACGACGTAGTTTTCGAAAACCCGCTCGACTCGCAGTTGAAAACCGCAGGCCGGACAATCGACCTTCGCAAATGGCTCGAGGCCGCTTGTCGCAACCTCCTGCCCGCAACCCGGGCACGACTGGACTTGCGCGCCGCTCCCGGTCGAGGCCATGGCGCCGATCATAGCATCCTCGAACACGTATCGCGATGATTGAATTGACTGTGCCTAACGAGCAAACCGGGCAGCGGCTCGATCGTTATCTTGCCCTCGCTCTGCCACAGTTTTCCCGTTCGCGTTTACAGGAACTGATTCGTGCCGGCGAAGTCCTCCTCGATGGCAAAGCAGCGCGCACGCGCGAGACTGTCCGGACCGGCGACCTCGTTAGGCTGACAGTTCCGGAAATCGAGGAGATCGAGGCGCAAGCAGAAGAGATTTCGCTCGAGATTCTCTTCGAGGATGACGATCTCATCGTGCTCAACAAACCGTCCGGGCTGGTCGTGCATCCCGGCGCGGGCAACCAGACGCACACTCTGGTCAACGCGCTC
>DASXDC010000230.1:0-21161 GCA_036490855.1 Chthoniobacterales bacterium | reverse complement strand
ATCTCGCTGTAGGGGATGACGCGGTCGCGCGCGGGATTTTTGACTAACGAACTCAGACCGGAGCCGAGCACAATCGCGAGCCGCGCGCCGTGCTCGCGCACTCTTTCGATTGCGAAGCTCTCCACTCGTTAGGCGGC
Organism: Chthoniobacterales bacterium; assembly: GCA_036490855.1. Lineage (GTDB taxonomy): Bacteria > Verrucomicrobiota > Verrucomicrobiia > Chthoniobacterales > UBA10450 > Palsa-1392. The sequence goes on along the minus strand of DASXDC010000230.1, from coordinate 21,024 downwards.
CGAGACCGGCGGGGCGGAGGCGGGCCGCTTCGTTACCGCCATGGCGTCGGGCCTAGCGCCATCTTCGCGCACCGCGGCCGTTTTGGTTTCCTTCGGATAGGCGATGCGGGTGTGGAGCATGTTCATGAGCGTGAAACGAAAACGTTCCGCGATTGTTTTCAGGTCGCGCAAAGTCAGCTCGCATTCATCCAATTGGTGATCGGCGAGCCGCTGGTCGATCAAATCCGTCACGAGCTGCTCGATCTTTTGCGGAGTCGGTTTCTCGAGCGAACGCGAGGCGCTTTCCACCATGTCGGCCAGGCTGATGATGGCGCTTTCACGGGTTTGCGGCTTCGGTCCACTGTAGCGGAAGCTTTCCTCCGACACTTCCGGAATGTCTTCTTCGCGCATCTTCATAATCTTGCCGCCGGCGCGCGCGTCCTCCAGTTGCTGCAGCGCGCGTTTGTAGAAATAATAGACTAACGACGTGCCGTGATGCTGCTGGATGACGTCGATGACCTGCTGGTTGAGCCCGTGCTTGAGCGCGAGATCCACCCCTTCCTTGACGTGCGCGATGATGATGAGCGCGCTCATCGTCGGGGCGAGATCATCGTGCGGGTTGCGCTCGAAGTTCATGTTCTCGGTGAAGTAATCCGGTTTCACCAATTTCCCGATGTCGTGAAAATAAGAGCAGACACGGCAGAGCGTCGCGTTTGCTCCGATCGCTTCCGCGGCCGACTCGGCCAGGTTCGCGACGACGAGGCTGTGGTGATAGGTGCCCGGCGCTTCGATAGTCATCCGGCGCAGGAGTGGATGATTGAGATCGGACGCTTCGAGCCAGGAAATGTCGGTCGTGATTTGGAAGAGCTGCTCGAGAATCGGCAGTGCGCCGCCGACCAGCATCGCGGTGACGATGCCGTTGCCGACCGCGAGTGCGCTTTCGATGCCGATCATTGGCCAATCAGTCGCTCCGGGATTGAGGAGATTGATCGGTCCGATGAGCCCGAAAGCGAGCGAGAGCAGCCAAATGGCGAGGCCGACGAAAAAGCCGGCGCGAATCAAGCGGCTGCGCCGCCGCACCTGCAGGGTGAGATAGACTGCGGTGAAGCCGCTGATCAATCCATTGACGAGCATGGGGGCGTCAATTTTGGTCACGAGGATGCTGCTCCAGAGACTAACGAAGACCGCGCCGTAAAGGCCGTGATTGCGCCCGAGAAGGACGCAGAGGACGAGCGGCGCGAAGGCGTAGGGGGCGATCAACCAGGCCGTCTCCGGTTTAAGGAGCGAGAAGACTCCGCTGTTGCAAAGGACGATGAGCAGTTTGGTTGCGGCGAGCTGCAAATAGACGACGCCGAAGACAAGGAAGACGCGCGAGTTGCGCAGGAAAGTGCGGGGTTGATTGATCCAGAGCTGCACGATCGCAGTCGCGAGAAAAAGGAGTGCGATGACGAAATTCTTCGTCGGCTCCTGTTGCTGACCGCTGAAAATGAGCAAGGCGAGCCCGGCCACGAAAGCGCCGAAGATCGCCGCCTTCATCCAGGGCGCATGCTCGAGATTGCGCAGCATCTCGTTCGAAGCGCGGCGGCGCCGCGTCTTGCTCGAGGCGAGGCCGCGTTTCACGAGGCGCGTTCGGCGCAGGAAGTTAAACATGATTATTTGCGGGGAGATCCCCCGCTGCTGCCCGGTGAGCGATGCTGCTGGTAGGCGTTGATGATTGCACGGACAAGATCGTGCCTAACGACGTCTTTGTCATTGAAATAAGTGAACCCGATCCCGGGCACATTCTTCAGCGCCTGGAGCGCTTCGAGCAGCCCGGAGCGTTTGTTAGCCGGAAGATCGATCTGGGTTCTGTCGCCGGTCACGACACACTTCGAGCGCGGACCAATGCGGGTCAGGAGCATGAACATCTGCTCCGTCGTGGTGTTTTGCGCTTCATCGAGAATCACGAAAGCGTTGCTCAAAGTCCGGCCCCGCATGTAGGCGAGGGGCGCGATCTCGATCGTCTCGCGCGCGACGTAACGTTCCCGCTCTTCCGGCTCGAGCATGTCGTGCAAGGCATCGTAGAGCGGGCGGAGATAAGGGGTTATTTTTTGCTGCAGATCGCCGGGCAAAAACCCGAGCGCCTCGCCCGCCTCGACTGCTGGTCTCGTTAGGATAATGCGATCGACCTGTTCCTTCTTCAACGCCGCAACGGCCATTGCGACGGCGAGATAAGTCTTGCCCGTTCCAGCCGGGCCGATCCCGAAAACGACATCATGTTTTTGAATCGACTCGATGTAGTTACGCTGCCCGAGAGTGCGCGCCACAATCGGCGGCTTGCGCGCCGAGGTGATGATCTTGGTGCTGACCAGGTCACCGAGGTTGTCGTTCCGCGCCTCGTTCACGGAATTGAGCGCGAAGTTGAATTCATGCCGCTGGATATCGACCCCACCCTGACGGGCATGCTCGAGCTGAGTGAAAACGCGCTCCGCTTTCTCGAGTTGCGCCGGTTCGCCTTCCATTTTGATCCAGCCTTCGCGCGTCGTGACTTTCACACCCAGAGATTCCTCGAGGTTCTTAATCAGCTTCAGATCGTTGGCGTAGAGAGATTGCACCGCCCGCGCATTCTCAAATTGCAACGTGCGGGTTTCAGTCATCTCGCGGCCGGGAAATCATCAGCCGCGAGGATACGGCTTCGGCGCGAAGAGTGTCAACCGGGAGGCTGGCGGCGTTCAGCCTAACGAAAACCGTAGACCAGGGCCCAGTGGGTGCGCTCTTCCGGCGAGCTTTCCACGGCCACGATCACAAAATAGCTTCCGGTTGTTTTCGGGATGAGATGGGCGGCCGCGAAATGTCCCTTCTGCCAGCTATCGGGCTGCTCGCAAAGTTTGCCGTCGGCATCGTAGACATGGACCGAGACTTTCGCCTGCTCCACTTCCGTTCCCATCCAAAACCAATAATCGTTCCCTTTGAAAAGCTGCTGCCGCACCGCTTTTTTCTCTCCCACCCCGAGGTCGCCGCCCCAGTAATCTTCCCGCACCTGATAGCCCTGCTTGACGTAAGGCTCGGCCGATTGAAGCGCGAAGGAATGCGCGTCGTCGACTGTGGCGCGCAAGGCTGCGACCTGCAGCGCGAGGAAAAGCGCGATCAACAGCGCCCGGCCGCCTGCGGTGGAAATCGACGAATGCATGAGGCGCTTCATTGTTTGCGGGTCACGATGCCGTTATCGAGGCGGGTGGTGATGTCGTTGATTTTTTTGACGGAGGTCGCGCTGATCTGCGCGTGCTCATCGATCAATGGCTTCACTTCCTCGAGCGAATTCTGAATCTGGCTGAGCAGTGGAACATGTAATTCCGGCATCTCGGCGAGCTTGCGCTGGAAGTAATCGAGGAGGTCGGGCTGATGCAACAACTCCGCGCCATCGGCGGAAAAATGGCGATTCACAACCGCGGTCAGGACCTGTGTGCCGCGGAGCCAGCCTCCGAGACTAACGAGTTGGGAAAGCTTCTCGTCGTGCACTTCGTTCATCGCCTGCTGCACGCTGTTCTGGGTCCGGTCGAGCTCCTGGCGCACCGCCGGCCAGTTGCGCCGGTCGGCCGCTTCCGTGATCGCCTTGGCGTGCGGGACGATGGAATTTCCGACCCCGATCCCCTTTGCCAGACTAACGACGCGTTGACCGATCTCCTTGACGCTCGGCGCGTCCTCCGCCTGGACGGCGATGAAGCCGTCGGCGATCACCGTCCCGAGGAGGAGCGCGATCCGCGGACGCTCCGTGAAGTTCGTGTTTTTGTCGGAGCGGACGAATTCCTTCCAGTTGACACTGTCGAGCTTGTTTAGTGCGCCGAAGATCTCGTTAGGCAAAGGCACGACCACGTCGTCGATGGTTTTCGAGAGGCGTTTGACGTCGATCCGGTGCGGCGGTTCGGCGACGGCGGCGCCGAGATAGAAAGGAGCGAGCAGGCAACTCGCAATTAGAAAGAGGTTAACGAAAGGTCTCATCCGCAGCTTCGACTGTTGATTTCACAATGGTATTCAGGATTAGTTGGTCACTTTATGCAGAACCGCAGGAGGGCACAAATCGCGTTACCATCCGGTCTTCTGGAATCGCGACAAACCGTTTCGGCGGTGGCATCGAAGGTTGTGATCGTTAGGGGCGCGGCGTTTCGGCGATGAGATTGGAACGCCTGCGGGAGATTCTCGCCCACGCCGCCGGCAAGCGCGTCGCGGTCGCCGGCGATCTCATGCTGGACGAATTCGTCTGGGGCAAAGTCGGCCGCATCTCACCCGAGGCGCCGGTGCCGGTGGTGGAAGTGACGGGGGAATCCTTTTATCCCGGCGGGGCGGCGAACGTCGCGCGGAACCTGCGCGAATTCACCGAGGAAGTTTCGGTCATCGGCACGGTCGGGATCGATCCAAGCGGGCGACAACTGCTCGATCTCCTGCGCGAGGGAAAAATCAGGACTGACCTCGTGCTCGAGGATCGCGAATTCCGCACGATCGTGAAGACGCGCATCATCGCCCGCCAACAACAGGTCGTGCGGGTCGACCGCGAGGAAATTCGCGGACCGTCCGGAAGCCAGATCGACCAGGTCGCGGGGAAACTGCGCGAGATTCTGCCGAGGCTCGATGCATTCATCTTCGAAGATTACGGCAAGGGCTTTCTCAGCGCCGGGCTCGTTAGGCAACTTTCCCACGATCTCAAGACCGCGGGCAAAATTGCCACGGCCGATCCGAACCCGCATCATCAGGTAGAGTGGGGCGACATCACGGCCGTAAAGCCGAACCGGAGCGAAGCGCTCCACGCCGCCGGACTTCCCTTGACTGATCCGGTCGATCCGCCGCTCGCAGACAAGGCCCTTCTGACCGCGGGGATTCGCCTTCTTTCCAAATGGGAAACGCAGATGCTCCTCATCACCCTCGGCGAGCAGGGCATGATGTTGCTCGAGCGCAATCAAGCGCCGCATCATATCCCGACCAGGGCGCGGCAGGTTTTCGACGTCTCGGGCGCGGGCGACACCGCGATCGCGCTCTTCACCCTCGCGCTTTCTTGCGATGCGACACCGGTCGAGGCGGCGGAGATCGCCAATCACGCCAGCGCGGTAGTTGTGGCCAAACTTGGGACGGCCACGGTCACGCCGGCGGAGTTGGTTGCGAGCTTTGCCGATGACAACCCGACCTAACGAATCGGCGCAGGCAGTCTTTCTCGATCGCGACGGCACCCTGATGCGCGAGGTGAATTACTGCGCCGATCCCAGGCACGTCGAAGTCTTCCCAGGCGTCCCGGAAGCGCTCGGGCGGTTAAAAGAAGCCGGCTACAAACTGATCGTGATCTCAAACCAGGCCGGGATCGGCCGCGGCTATTTCACCGAGGCGCAATATCGGCTCGTGGAAGCGGCGGTGGCGCGCGCCGTTCTGCCCGCAATTTTCGACGCAGTCTATTTTTGTCCCGACCATCCAGAGCGCGCGACGGACCGGCGCAAGCCCGCGCCCGGCATGGTGCTCGAAGCGCAACGTGATCTTGGGATTGATCTCGGCCGCTCTTTTTTCATTGGTGACAAGGCGATCGACATCGAATGCGGACGCAACGCCGGCCTGCGCACCGTTCTGGTCATGACCGGCTACGGCGCGAAGGAAGCCGCTGCCGCCGGAGCCGATTGGGTGGCCGATGATTTCTCCGCCGCGGCTGACATCATTCTCGCTCAGACAGCATGAGCGGAATCGTCGGCATCATCCCGGCCCGCTGGAGTTCGACCCGTTTTCCGGGAAAGCCGCTCCACGCGATCGCCGGAAAACCTTTGCTTCAGCACGTCTGGGAAAATTGCCGGCGCGCCCGCGCGCTCGATTCCGTCATCATCGCGACCGACGATATGAGAATCGCGGAAGCCGCATTCGGATGGGGAGCGGAAGTCAGCCTAACGAGTGCAGACCATCGGAGCGGAACCGATCGCATCGCCGAGGTGGCGAAAAAACTACGCGGTGTCTCCCACGTGATAAATATCCAGGGTGACGAGCCGCTGGTCGATCCGAAGTTAATCGACCGGCTCGTGCACAAGATGCGGCGCGATCCGCGGATCGAGATGATCACTGCGGTTCACCGCTTCGCCGACCCGGCCGACGCGCAATCGACCCATCAGGTCAAAGCGGTTCTCGATCGCAAGGGCCGCGCCCTCTACTTCTCGCGCGCCGCCATCCCCTGCCCGCGCGACGAGGCGATGCCGATCCGCTATTTCCGCCACCAGGGAATCTACGGTTATCGCCGCGCCACGCTTTTGCGCTTCGTCCGCTGGAAGCCGTCGCCGCTCGAAAAAGCCGAGGCGCTCGAGCAATTGCGCGCGCTGGAGAATGGCGTAAACATTCACGTGGTCGTCACCCAAAGCGGCTCGCCCGGAGTGGATACGCCGGACGATGCCCGGGCGATCGAGCGCCAGCTGCTCGCCGCCGCGCGACGACCACCTCGAGCACGATGAAGTACATTTTTGTAACCGGCGGTGTGGTCAGTTCGTTAGGCAAGGGGCTCGCCGGAGCGTCGTTAGGTACGCTCCTCGAGCTGCGCGGGCAGCGTGTCCTCCTGCAGAAGTTCGATCCTTATCTGAACGTCGACCCCGGCACGATGAACCCGTTCCAGCACGGGGAAGTCTACGTCCTGAACGACGGCGCCGAGACCGATCTCGACCTGGGCCATTACGAGCGTTTCACTAATTGCGTCCTCTCGCGGAACAACAACCTAACGAGTGGCCAGGTCTACGAGAGCGTCATCCTGAAGGAACGCCGCGGCGATTACCTCGGCAAAACCGTGCAGGTGATCCCGCACGTGACCGACGAGATCAAGGCGCGCATTCGGCAGGTGGCCGACCCGGAAAAGGTCGACATCGTGATCACCGAAATCGGCGGGACCACCGGCGACATCGAAGGGCTGCCTTTCCTCGAGGCGATCCGGCAGTTTATTCTCGAGGTCGGCCCACAGAACGTCGTCAACATGCACGTCACCCTCGTCCCCTACATCCGGGCGGCGGGCGAATTGAAAACCAAGCCGACCCAGCAAAGTATCGCCAAGCTGCGCGAGATCGGTCTCCAACCGCAGGTCCTGATTTGCCGGACGGAGCACCCTCTCGACGCCGACGTTAGGCAAAAGCTCTCCATGTTCTGCAACGTCGGTCTCGACGCCGTCATCGAAGCACGCGACGTCCCGCATACCATCTACGAGATGCCGCTCATGCTGCATGATGAGGGGCTCGACGGATTGGTCTGCGAGCTTTTGCACATCGACGCGTCCCAGCCCGATCTGAGCGATTGGCGCAAGTTCGTTGGTCGAGTAATCAATCCGAAGAAGCAGGTCAAGATCGCGGTCGTGGGGAAATACATCGACCTGCAGGATGCTTACAAAAGCATCTACGAATCGCTCACCCACGCCGCCGCCAGCCACGATTGCGGGATCGATCTGCGGCTCATCGATGCCGAATCGCTCGAGGGCGGCGTCAATGGACAGCTCGCGGATGTCGCCGGGATTTTAATTCCGGGCGGTTTCGGCGAACGCGGAGTCGAAGGAAAAATCCGCGCGGCGCAATTCGCGCGCGAGAACAACGTCCCCTATCTCGGGCTCTGCCTCGGGATGCAGGTCGCAACGATCGAATTTGCGCGCAACGTCTGCGGAATCGCCGCGGCCAACAGCAGCGAATTCGATCAGGAATCGTCCGAGCCAGTCATCTGTCTCCTCGATGAACAGCGCAACATCCGCAAGAAAGGCGGGAGCATGCGCCTCGGCACCTGGCCGACCAAACTCGTGCCGGGCACACTGGCGCAAAAAATTTACAAGCACGACGAAGTGCTGGAGCGGCATCGGCACCGCTACGAGTTCAACATGAAATACCGCCAGCAGATGGAGGAAAAAGGTTTCCTCATCAGCGGCACCTCACCGGATGGCTCGTTAGCCGAGTTGATCGAATTGAAGGGCCATCCTTTCTTCCTCGCCTGTCAGTACCATCCCGAATTCCAGAGCAAGCCTAACAAACCACACCCGCTCTTCAGCGGTTTCATCCGCGCTTGCCTGGCGCACCAGGATTAGCCCAGCAAACGATTTGATTTATTTCCCGCCAAGAGGGGGGACCACGACAGATGTCGGCACGCTTGGGATACCGTTCGTTATTACGCTGACAAACGCTGGGCCGGAAGGGAAGTCTGTTACCTCCGCGGAGATGAACCTTTTATCCGACCAAACACGAGTCGAGTCGACGAGAAGAAACTGCGACTGGCCGGTATCGACGTTGCGCAATTGAACGACGGGGTAGTTGGTCGATGAATCCTTGCGATCGCCACTCGAAGCGGAGGAAACACCCTGAAAACGAAATCCGGACAACAGAAGCCGATTATCGGTTGTAAATGTGGCGCCTGTGATCTTGGGCCGCGAGAATTTGTCGAAATTGCCGCCCGAACTGAAGAGCTGTGCGGTGGCAGTCGTTAGGCCGGTGCCATCCAGTCCACCCTCGATGAGCACCTTCCCGTTAGGTAACAACGTGGCAGGCCCTCCGACGTTTATGGTGGCGAGGTCATCGGTATAGGTCCAGCTGCCGGTGGCTGGGTCGTAAAGCTCGGCTGTCGACGGAAAGGGAAACCCACCGCCAGTCGCCAAGATGCTTCCATTGGGAAGCAAACTTGCCGTTTGGTTAGATCGCGGGGTGGCGAGGCTGCCAGTCGTAGTCCAAGTCCCGCTCGCCGGATGATAAAGTTCCGCATCTGCAAGAGCTTGGCCATTGGCAGCGCCACCCGCCATGAGGACATCTCCGCTCGGCAACAAAGTCATCGTGTGAAGCCCACGTGCGATCATCATACTGCCGGTCTCTGTCGAAATACCGGTCGTCGGATCATAGAGCTCGGCACTCGCGAATGCGTTGCCTCTCCGGTCAAATCCACCGGTGATGAGGAGCTTGCCGTTGGGCAGCAAGGTTGTGGCGTGAGAGTAACGAGGAGTGATGAGATCGCCGGCGTCTGACCAAGAGCCGTCGACGGGATCATAAGCTTCGACGCTCGTTAAAACGTGGTCGAATTTATCTTGCCCGCCGACAATCAGCACTTTTCCGTTAGCTAACAAAGTTGCGGTATGCTCGACGCGGGGCGTGGCTATGGCGCCGCTGGTCGACCAAGTGCCGATGGCAGGATCGTAGAGTTCCGTTGGCCCAACAAAATCGCTCAGAACGGCAGCATTTCCCCCAGCGACAAGGACTTTGCCGCTGCGCAGCAAGCTGGCCGTGTGACGCTCGCGTTCGCTGGCGAGGTTGCCACTCACGCTCCAGATTCCAGCCGCCGGGTCATAAAGTTCCGCAGCGAGGATAGTGCCTCCTGGAACAGCGCCTCCCGCGACGAGCACCTTGCCAGAGTTAAGCAAGGTTGCCGTATGATTATTACGTGCGCCGTTAAGACTGCCGGTTTCGTTAAACTGAAATGGAGCCACCACGGACGGCGATAGCGGCAGCACCGCGGTCAGAAAAAAAATTGATGGGGCGGTAAGGGAATGAAGACGGAAGTGAGGGCGGCCGGTTACGTTCATAGCGGGCGGGCTCCATATATCTTAAGTCTTCTTGAATTCATAAAAGCAGTCTTATTGGCGGAGGCATTTGAAGGTCAAGTCGCTTTTGCCGCGGCAAATAAACGGGCGCCGCAACTGACGGTTCCTGCGCTAGTGCGCCGCGCGCCGAAGCCGATCCATGATCGCCATTCCGAGGCCTTGTTCGGGGAGCGACTCGGCCACGATGAGATCGAGGCCCGCGTGATCCAGTTCGCGGAGTTGCCGAAAGAAATTCGCTCCCGCCTCGCGCAAATCATTCGTCGTGCTCAAGCGGCGCGATTCAACGAAGGTCTCCGAGAAGGGCTTGTCGCTCCAGAGCAGCGCGCCGAACCGCTTCCCGCGCGGGACGGAAATTTGTGTGATGTCGTCAGCAATTTCGAGGGGAGTTTGCGGACGATAATGCGACGGGAGTTGCCCGGGTGATTCCGTCTTTCCCGAAACGGGCCGGCCAACTTCGCCAAACTTCTCCAATTCCTCCCGCGTGATCGGCCCGGAGCGCAGCAGCTGGATCGCTCCCTCGCGCGGCGCGATCACGGTTGATTCAATGCCGTGTTCGGTCGTTCCCCCATCAACGATCAATGGGATGCGCCCCGAAAGTTCCTCCGCCACATCGGCCGCGGAAGTCGGGCTGATGCGGCCGAAGCGATTCGCGCTCGGGGCGGCCAGCGGCTGACCGACAGCCTGCATCACCTGCGAGAAAATCGGATGCGCGCTCAATCGCACTGCCACGGTCGTCAGGCCGGCGGTTACGATCGAGGGAACAATTTCCCTCCGCGGCAAAACCATCGTTAGGGGACCCGGCCAAAAAACGGCGCTCAACTCCTCGACCAACTCCCGCGTCCCCTCCCCGATTAGGGCAATCCGCTCCAGCCAATCCCGCCCGGGCAGATGGACAATGAGTGGATCGAAACGCGGACGCTCCTTCGTTTCGAAAATCTTCACCACCGCCTCGGGGTTGAGTGCATCCGCGGCAAGTCCATAGACGGTTTCAGTCGGGAGGGCGACTACCTCGCCGGCACGCAGCAAGGTCGCGGCGCGCTCCACCGCCGCGGATGTCTCGTTAGGCGAGCGGGCCGGTGCGATCTCCGTCTTCACTTCAATCGCGCAGCGCTTCCCGCGCGCGCCGCGCACTCTCCGCCGCCGCGTCGGCAGAATCACCGACCGCCGTCAGGTGCCCCATCTTTCTTCCCGGCCGCGGCTGTCGTTTGCCGTAAAGATGCAAATGAACGTTCGGCACGGCGAGGGCTCGCGCCCAGTTCGGTTCGCCCCCGCCCCAAAGTTCCCCGAGCAAATTCACCATCGCGCTCGGCCGCAGGATTCCGGTCGCGCCTAACGACAACCCGCAAACAGCACGCAGATGCTGCTCGAACTGGCTCGTGGCGCAACCTTCGATCGTCCAATGGCCGGAATTGTGCGGCCGCGGCGCCAGCTCGTTGATCACCAGTTTCCCGTCGCGGCGGAGAAACATCTCGACCGCGAGCAGCCCAACCAGATCAAGGCTGATCGCGACTTCGCAGGCCAGTTCGCAAGCCTCCTTCGCCACCTCCTGGTCAACTCGCGCCGGAGCGAGGGTGAGATCGAGAATATGATGGCGATGAATGTTTTCGCAGACCGGAAAAACCGCGGTCGCCCCATCAGGTCCGCGCGCGACGATGACGGAAATCTCCTTCTCGAAATCGACCACGCCTTCGAGAACGCAGAGTTCATCCCGCCGACCGCTCCAAATCGCTTCGAGGTCGGTTTCCGGGTCGATTCGTTCCTGTCCCTTGCCGTCGTAGCCAAAGGCGGCGCCCTTCAAAATCGCGGGTCGTCCGATCGTTTCCACTCCACTCGTTAGGTCAGATGCGCTCGCGATCCGGCGAAAGAGCGCGACCGGAAATCCCGCGCCGGAAAGGAATTCTTTTTCGCGCAGGCGGTTTTGCGCGATGAGGAGGACTTCACCGCCTGGCCTAACGAGTTGGTCGCGCGAGGCCCATTCGATCGTTGTGGCCGGGATGTTTTCAAACTCGAAAGTCAGCAGATCGATCGCGCGCGCGAAATTCGTCACCGCCGCTTCGTCATCGTAACTGGCGGTGGTCGCGAAGTCTGAGAATTGCGCGGCCGGTCCATCTTTTTCCGGCGAGAAGGTGTGGACGCGATAACCGATTCGCCGGGCGGCGACGGCAAACATGCGGCCGAGCTGTCCGCCGCCCATGACCCCGATGGTGGCTCCGGGAAGAAGCGGTTTTTCGTGGCTCATGGCAGCTTCTGTTGCAGAACGGTTTTCGTTTGGCGCGAGCGAAATTTCTGAAGCGACGCCCGGACTTTTGCATCGCGCAGACTGATGACGCTGGCCGCGAGCAGCGCCGCATTTTTCGCCCCCGCCTCGCCGATGGCGAGGGTGCCGACCGCGATGCCGGCTGGCATCTGCACGATCGAGAGAAGCGAGTCGAGTCCTTTGAGCGCGCGCGATTCCACCGGCACACCGAGCACCGGCAGCCAGGTTTGGGAGGCGATCATTCCAGGTAAATGAGCCGAGCCGCCCGCGCCGGCGATGATTACCTGCACGCCGCGGCCAGCCGCCTCGCGCGCGAACCGCGCCATGAGATCAGGTGTGCGATGGGCCGAGACGATCCGGTGTTCGTTAGGCACGCCCAGCTCGTCGAGCATTTCGACGGAGCGCTGCATCGTTTTCCAATCCGAAGCGCTCCCCATCACGACACTCACGAGAGCAGTTTTTTTCGCCATAAAATCGGTGGTTCATCCCTTCCCCGGCGGGGCGGGAATTGCAATGCCATTTTTGCTCTTAATAGTGATCAGCCCCATGCCGCTCCGCTTCGCCATGAAGAAAATCTTTCGCCTTGTCGCCCTCTCGCTTCTCCTCCCCGCGATCTCTTTTGCGAAAGATCGGCCGAAGATCGGCCTCGCGCTCGGGGGCGGCGGTGCGCGCGGAGTTGCACACATCGGTGTCCTCGCCGCGCTCGAGAAACTCGGCATCCCGATCGACTACATCGCGGGCACGAGCATGGGTGCGGTCGTGGGCGGACTCTACGCGAGCGGAATGTCGCCGGAGGAAATCGAGGCGAGTTTTCGCGATGCCGATTGGCGTTATCTTTTGAACGATGCTCCGCCGCGTCCGAGCAAAACCTTCCGGAGCAAAGAACGCGATTTCGAGCTCGATCAAAATGTCGAGCTCGGCGTTTCGAAGCAGGGCGAGGTGCAGTTGCCGGAGGGCTTGGTCGCAGGGCGAAAATTGCTCGTGAATCTGCGCGAGCTGACGCTGCCGGTGCAGGGCATTCACGATTTCGATCAACTGCCGATCCCGTTCCGCGCGATCGCGACCAACATCGAGACCGGCCAAAAAGTCGTCCTTGCGCACGGCAATCTCGCGGAGGCAATGCGGGCGAGCATGGCGGTGCCGGGAATTTTCGCGCCCTATCGGATCAATGGCCAGATGCTGGTGGACGGTGGCCTAACGAGTAACCTCCCGATCGAAACCGTGAAGGCGATGGGTGCCGACATCGTGATCGCGGTCGACGTCGCGCCGGTTCTTCTGAAAAGCGATCAGCTCAACTCAGTCGTCTCTGTCACCAACCAGATGCTCGACATCATGATCGGGCAAAATCGCGCGGCGCAGCTCGCCCTTCTCACGCCGCGCGACGTACACATCCGGCTCGAGATGCCAAGTGCTTCCTCGGCTGATTTCGTGAATTCGCCGAAGAACATCGCCGCCGGCTTCGCCGGGACGATGGCGCGCGCTTCCGCCTTGCAGCCGCTGGCGGCGAGCCCGGATCAATTCCAGCGCTACCTCGCGCAGCAACGCCGGGAGCGTCCGGGTTCGCCGCAGATTTCCTTCGTCGAAGTGAAAGAGGCTTCCGGTCCGGAACGCCGCGAGTTGCAGAAGGCGATTCCTTTTCAACCAGGCGAGCACCTCGAGTTCTCGCAGCTGGAGAATCATCTCCTGCAGTTCGAGGGAATGCGCGACTTCGAGATCTCGGATTTCCGCGTGGTGGAACGCGACGGGCGCCACGGCCTGCTACTCGAGACCCGGCCGAAATCGCGCGGTCCGAATTTCCTCAGCTTCGGGGCCGACTTTGCCTACAGCACGCCGGGGAAGGCGGACGCGAACATTCTCCTCGACTGGCGGATGACGCAGTTGAACTCGTTAGGCGCGGAATGGGAAAGCCTTCTCCGGATCGGCGACCTGACGAATGTTTTCTCGGAGTGGTATCAGCCGGTCGAGTCTTCGCGCACATTTTTCCTCGCGCCCTCGGCCCATTACGGGAGCGAATTAATCGACGCGCTCGATGCGAATGACGACCGGCGCCGTTTCCGTCTTCAATCGCTCGAAGGCGAGATCGACAGCGGTTTTCGGCTCGGCCGGATTGGCGAATTTCGCCTCGGCTACGCCTATGGCCTGAGCGATATCGGCGAGGTGCTCAATCTCCCGCGCGACGCCAGCGGCACCCGCCAGCGCGGGAGTCTGCGCGCTTCGCTCACGTTCGATTCGCTCGACCGGGTGACGTTTCCGCGGAGCGGATGGTTTTCCCGGCTGGAAGGAGAAGTCTCGGATGTGTCGTTAGGCGGGGAGGACGGTTACAGCCGCGTGCAGGGCGAGCTGTATCGGCCGATTTCGTTTGGCGAAAATACGATCCTCCCGCGGGTGACCTTTGGCTTGCGCACAAGCGGCGGCACCCTTCCCTACTACGATCGCTTTGAGCTGGGCGGATTTCTTAATCTCTCCGGCTACACGCGCGCCGAGCTCTACGATCAAAACGAGGCGCTGGCCGAGCTGATCTACTATCGCGAGCTGGGCAAACTTCCGCAGGTGCTCGGCGGCGGGATCTTCGGTGGCGCTTCGATCGAAGCCGGCAATGTCTGGACGAATCCGGGCGACCTCGACCTGCACGATAGCATCATCGCGGGGAGCGTCTTCGTCGGCGCGGACACGATCATTGGTTCGCTGTCGTTAGGCGTGGGCGCGTCGGGGAAAGGCCAGGCGGCTGTTTATCTGCAACTCGGGCCAGTCCTCGGGCGAGGCCGGATCAACCACTGACCAGCTCACCTTTTTAGACGGAGCGGCGGCGGTTATTTCGCGATCGTGAAGCCGTACTTCTGGAAAATCGCCAAAGCTGGCGGGCTTTTTAGGAAGGCGACCAACTGCTGCGCCGCCTTCAAATCATGCGAATCTTTTAGGGCCGCGATCGGATAACGAATCCTCGGCCCTTCCGACGCCGGGATTTCGAGCGCGGCCTTCACCTGCCTGGAAATGAGTATGTCCGTTTTGTAGACGAGTCCCGCCTGCACGTTTCCACTTTCGACCGCGGCCAGCGAAGCCCGCACATTTTCCGTCGGCACGACTTTGTTCGCGAGCTTTTCCCAGAGGCCGAGCTTCGTCAGGTATTCCTTGGAATAAATTCCGACCGGCACAGTCGACGGCTGGGAAATGGCGATTCTTTTTACCTCGTCGTTCGTCGCGAGGTCGGCCGCGGAATGGATCTGGAGCGAGCTATCGGCCGGAACGACGATCACGAGCGTGTTGCTGAGCAGCGTGCTGCGGGTGGCTGGAGCGAGCAGGCCGGACTTTTCGAGCGCGTCCATCTTCAGCTCGTCGGCGGAGAGGAAGACATCGGCCGGCGCGCCCTCTTCGATCTGACGTTCCAGCATGCTGGAGGCACCGAAGCTGAGACGCATCTCGTTCCCGGTTTGCTTCTGGTAAAGGGATGCGGCCTCGTTCATTGCGTCGGTCAGGCTCGAGGCGGCGAGCACGGTCAGTTGCTCCGCCCGGACGCTGCCGGCGAGCAGGATCGCGGCCAGGAGAAGAATCAGTCGTTTCATCATGCCGAGCTTTTACCGGCGAGGGTACCATCGCAACTGTCCGCGCCGTCCTTGCCGTCGCGGCAGAGGGATTCTTCGCCACGCAAACCATGCCGATGTCGCCAAGTAATTGCGTCATGGCACGGAGCATCGTCCCTTCGTCGACCAAAAAAAATGCTTGCCGCGGCGAAGACGACCTGCTCAGCATCCCCGCCACTATGAGAACATTTCTTGCGCTGATGTTTGTTTGCTCCCAGTTCGCCCTTGCCGACAAAGTCCCGCCGAACATCGATATGAGTCAGCGCCCGAGAAATGAGGCGGAGACTTCCGTCGCCATCAGCCATACGAACCCGCAGCTCATCACGACGGTCTCAAACCTCGAGAGCAGCGCGCTCTTCCATAGCTGGAGCACCGACGGCGGCAAGACCTGGCAGAACGACGTCATCGCCGACGGTGACGCGCTCGGCTTCGCCTGCTGCGACGCCCAACTCGCTTCGGATGACTTCGGTAACATCTTTCTCACTTACCTCTCATCGAACGTCAATGTGGAGATGGCGATCTCGACCGATGGCGGTGCGACCTTCCAGCCGCTTCCTTTCCTCACCTCGCAGCCGATGGGTCTGCCCTCCTTCCCTTTCAAGAGTCTCGCGGCCGTCGGCCAAATGGTAAGCGGCGATCAGCCGTCCATCTCCGCCGGACCGGGCAGCGTCTGGGTCTCGTGGACCTCCTTTAACGGCAGCATCCAGGCAACCGGCGCCGCCGTGACCGGTCTCGGCCAGGTCGGCACCTTCAGCCCGGCGCAGGGGATCACGAGTGGCAATCAGTTTGGCGATTACGGCGACACCGCCGTCGGCCCGGATGGACAAGTCTTTGTCGTCTACCAGAATCCGACCGGCGGCGAAGGTCCGGCCACGATCTACGGCGCGCTCGACCCCGATGGCCTGGGGCCGGCGGCCTTCGGTCCGGCCCGGGTCCTGCAGACGACCAACGTCGGAGGCTTTGACTTCATCCCGGCCCAATCCGGTCGCTCGATCGATGCCGAAGCCGGCCTCGCCTGGGATCGGAGCAACGGTCCGCACCGCGGCCGCCTTTACTTCATCTATCTCTCGGAAGAGCCGCAGGAGAGCAACGACACCGACGTGCAGATGCGCTATTCGGATGATAACGGCGCGACCTTCAGCACCTCGGTGCGGGTGAACGACGACACCGGCACCAACAGCCAGTTCAATCCCAAGGTCGCGATCGATAACACGAACGGCCAGGTCGCGGTCGCCTGGTATGACGCGCGCAACGACATGGGCGACAACAAACGGGGCGACACGAATGGCGTGCCTAACGACGACATCATGATCTACTCGTCCATAAGCAAGGATGGCGGCAACACCTTCACCCCCAGTCGCCGTCTCTCCGCCGGGAGCTCAAACGACAACGGCGCCAAGAGCGGCGTCGATTACGGCGACTACGCCGGCTTCGCCTTCTACAAAGGCGCGATGTTCTTTTCCGCGGCCGATAATTCCAACTCCACCGGCGACAATCCCGACGGCACCCTCTCGCACTTCGATCTCGTGGTCGCGCCGCTCAGGGTGCGGTAACACAGGCGAACCATTCCGGTCCCAGAGGTTGGTGTCGGCGTGGGTCTTGGCACACCGGCTCTTGAGGTGGATGCCTGACCCTGGAAATTTCTATCGGGGAAGAGTGATAGCGATTTCGCTAAGCCATTGCGCGTGGGCGAGAGCTTGGAAGGCGACGCCGTTTGTCACGGCTTACCGGGCGATTGGAGGGAATCAGTCCGCGATTCAGTGAAATCGCGCGGTGATTCAGCGGTTTCGGACCCGTTTTGGGCTGGCGAAGGTAAAAAGGGCCACGACACATATAAGGTGTGGCGCGACCCATTAGGAGTGGAGCACGATTCACCTGGATGGCACGCCGACTCATGCCAATCGTGGCGCGATTGGGATCGATCGGCGCACGATCCATAACAACGGCGGGCGATTCATATGAATCGTCAGACAACTCAGGTGGATCGCGCCCAAACCCGGGTGGGTTCTCCAGCGAGTGGCATGGGTCGTCGGCAAACAGGCATGGATCGACTAACGACCCGCGCAAATCGTGGCGCTCCACATATGTGGATTTGCGAGTTTCATATCGGTCGCCAGACGATCCATGCGGGTCGGCGGATGATTCATATGAGCCGCGAAACGATCCGTATCAATCGGACGGAGTTTCATCCGGGTCGCAAGCTGATTCATATGGGTCGCGAGCTGATTCATATGCGTCGCGAGCCGATCCTGGCGGGTTGCGCCGCGACCCAGATGGGCCGCCGCGCGATCCATACCGGTCATGCACCGATCCAGCCGAAGCGAAGGACGATCTGGCCGGAGCGCGCGGCGATTCGGCAGAATGGCGAGGGCAAAGATGTCTCCCTCAAACCCTTTCCGGTCGCCTCTTTTTCCCTTGCGAGGTGGACAGGATCATCCCTCTTCATTGGAAGGCGGGGATGCCGGTGATCTCCTGGCCGAGGACGAGGAGGTGGATGTCGCTCGTGCCTTCGTAGGTCTTGACGCTCTCGAGGTTGCACATGTGGCGGAAGCATTGGTGCGAATCGAGGATGCCGACGGCGCCAAGGATGTCGCGGGCGGTCCGGGCGGCGTCGAGTGCGATCTCGACATTGTTCATTTTCGCCATCGAGATGTGGTAGTGCTTGGCGGCACCCGTGTCTTTTAACTGCGCGAGGCGATGGGCGAGGAGCTGGCCTTTGGTGATCTCGGTCAGCATCCGGGCGAGCTTGGCCTGGATGAGCTGGTGGCTGGCGATCGGTTTACCGAATTGCGCACGCTCGAGGGCATAGCCTCGCGCTTCATCGAAGCAAGCCATGCCGGCGCCAAGCGCACCCCACGCGATGCCGAAGCGGGCGTGGTTCAGACAGGAAAGCGGTGAGCGCAGACCATTGCTCTGCGGAAGGATCGCATCGGGTGGCAAGGCGCAATCGCGGAACTCGATCTCAGCCGTGAGAGCGGCACGAAGGGAGAGCTTGCCTTCGATCAGGCGGGCGTCAAAGCCGGGTGTGCCTTTCTCCACGAGGAACCCGCGGATGGCACTCGCGCTTTCGGAATCGACTCCGGTTTCACCTTCCACCTTTGCCCAGACGATCGCGACGTCGGCGATGGTGGCGTTGCCGATCCATTTCTTGGCGCCGTTCAGGATGTAACCGTCGGCGGTTTTGCGGGCGCGGGAGAGCATGCCGCCGGGATTCGAGCCGAAGCCGGGCTCGGTAAGGGCGAAGCAGCCGAGTTTCGCCCCCTGCGCCATCTCCGGCAGCCAGCGGCTTTTTTGTTCCTCCGAGCCGAAGAGATCGATCGCTGTCATGGCGAGCGAGCCTTGGACGGAGGCGAAGGTGCGCAGGCCGCTGTCGCCACGCTCCAGCTCCTGCATCATGAGGCCGGCGGCGACATTCCCGAGGCCGGGGCAGCCGTGCCCCTTGATCGCGGGTCCGAAGACACGGAGCGCGGCCAGCTCCGGTACGAGCTCCATCGGGAAGGTGCCGTCGCGATAATGTTGCGCCACGACGGGGAGGAAGCGCTCCCCGACCCAGGCCCGAATCTCGTCGCGGAGGCGGCGTTCCTCCGTCGTCAGGAGTTGATCGAGCTGGTAAAAATCGGCCGCGTCGAAGGTAGACATCGCGCTGAAGTCTCACTCTATCGGCCGGGACGCGTCGAGTTCAAATCGATTGACAATTCGCCCTCGACCCAGGCAGTATCGGCAATGCTTCTAACTCACCTGCGACCTTTCGTCGCCTTGGAGAAAAGCCTGTGCGCTTCTCTCATCCTGCTCGCCGGACTCGCCCTCGCTTCCGCTCAAACCGTCTCCCACAAACCATTGCCTAACGAAGAACTGGAGACCTACGGCGACCCGCCGGCGTTACTCTGGCGCACCGGCAGCTCGCCGCGCATGATCTCACAGCACGACGCCTTCACCAGCACGCAGGTGAATGTGAACGCGAGCGGCCAAAACATCACCGGCGACGCCGCGAACGAGCCCTCGATCACGGTCGACCCGACGAACGGGAACAAGATGACGATCGGCTGGCGGCAGTTTAACAGCGTGGCCTCAAACTTTCGACAGGCCGGTTATGGCTTCACGACTAATGGCGGCGCGTCCTGGACCTTTCCCGGTGTCCTGGAAAACAATGTCTTCCGGAGCGATCCGGTGCTCGATGCCGATACGACGGGTGACTTCTTCTATCTCAGCCTGCTCGAGACTTTCTTCGATAACATGTGGCGCTCACTCGATGGCGGCATGACCTGGACGAACATCGCGCCGGCCAAAGGTGGCGATAAGCAGTGGTTCACGATCGACGACACGAACAGCATCGGTCATGGCTTCCAGTATCAGCATTGGAGCAGCAGTGGAAATAACTTCGGCGGCAAGCAATTCACTCGCTCGACCGACGGCGGTGTGACTTGGCTGAACCCGGTCAGCATTCCTAACTCACCTTCCTGGGGCACGCCCGATGTCGATAGCAATGGCACTCTCTACATCGGCGGGGTGAACCTGAATACGGGCCAGATCTGGTGCGAGCGCTCGACGAATGCCAAAGACTCGGCCTCGACGCCGACCTTCGATCAAAGCACGAAGGTAAACCTCGGGGGCAGCATCTCGATCAGTGAGCCGATCAACCCGGATGGCCTTGTCGGCCAGATCTTCCTCAAGGTCGATCGCTCTGGGACGGCGACGAATAACAATGTCTATATGATCGCGAGTGTTGTTCCGACCGGCTCCAATACCGGGAGCGACGTGATGTTCGTCCGCTCCACCGATGGCGGCGCGACCTTCAGCGCTCCGGTGCGGGTGAATGACGACCCGGTCAATCACAGCAAGTGGCATTGGTTTGGAACCATGTCAGTCGCGCCTAACGGGCGGATCGACAGCCTCTGGCTCGACAGCCGTAACGCTTCGAATAACACCGACTCGCAGCTCTTCTATTCCTACAGCACCGATGGCGGCATGACCTGGGCGCCGAATGTCGCGGTCAGTAACTCGTTCAATCCCTTCCTTGGCTATCCGAACCAAAGCAAGCTCGGCGATTACCTCACCCTCGTCTCCGATAATGCCGGCGCCAATGTCGCCTACGCCGCGACCTTCAACGGCGAGGAAGATATCTATTACGTGCGGGTCGCGCCCGCTGGCACAGCCCTAAGTCTGGTCAGCTCTGATTCGATCAAGGGCGGCTTCGCGATTGATCTGCCGCTGACCGGCGATCCGGGAATCGAAGATCGGAGTGGCGGATCGAAAGGCCGCTTCACGGTCGAGTTTGTCTTCAGTAACGAGCTGGCCAGCGTCGGCACTATCTCCACCAGTTGCGGCACGGTGGAGAGCAGCATGATCGACCCGACCGATGCGCACCGTTTCATCGTTAATCTGCGCCAGGTCACCTGCAACGCCGAGGACGTGACTGTGACATTAAACAACGTCACCGACACGCAATCGAATACCCTCAGTGCGGTCGAGACAGTCATGGGTCTCCTGCTCGGCGACGTGGACGGTGACGGGTCCGTGACCAATGCCGACTTTACGATCGAAAAAGCCGATCAAGGTCAGACGGCGAACTCGACTAACTTCCGCGCCGATATCGACGCCAGCGGGACGATCGATCGGCGCGACGCCACAACCGTCAAGCAACACATCGGCACTTCGCTCTAGATACTTGAGAT
>DASXDC010000229.1:0-2686 GCA_036490855.1 Chthoniobacterales bacterium | reverse complement strand
TTCATGATCTCAAGGAAATGATTCGCACGTTCCTGCGCCGACTCTGCGCTCGCGGGCGAGGCGGGAGGCGACGCAGACGGCGCAGCGATGAGCGAGAAGGGCAGAATCGTTAGGGCGACGGCGGCAGCAAGCGAGCGGAAGCGGTCCATGGGCCGACATTTAATCCGGCGGGCGCGGCAGGGCAAGAACGCGCCGCGCGCAAATTGGCAAGAGTTGCGGTGGAGGCAGAAAATCAGACGCGGCGGTTGCGGCCTCCACGTGGGCGCTTTTTTCGTCCGAGGATCTGGCGCGACACGTTGCCGCCAATCGTACTTCTAGCGAGATGTGTTACCTTCGCGCTGCATGAAGCTTTCTCCCAAATTCGAAGAAGCGCTTGTCTACGCGACCCGCATTCATGGCGGGCAGCTGCGGAAGAAAACGAAGGTGCCTTACATCGGGCATCTCCTCGGCGTGACTGCGATCGCGATGGAGTACGGAGCGAGCGAAACGGAATCAATCGCCGCGCTTTTGCACGATGCGGTCGAGGATTGCGGCGGCCCGGAGCGGCAGCGAGAGATCGAAGAGAAATTTGGAAAGCAGGTCGGGAAGATCGTCGCCGGCTGTACCGACACCGATGAAACGCCCAAGCCGCCGTGGCGCGAGCGGAAGGAAAAATACATCGCGCATCTAAGAACCGCCTCCGCCTCGATCCGATTGGTTTCGGCTTCCGATAAATTGCACAACGCGCGCGCGATCGTGCACAATCTGCGCGAGGATGGGGCAGAGGTTTGGGATCGTTTCAAGGCGGGGAAGCAGGGCGCACTCTGGTACTATCGTTCGCTCGTCAGCGCCTTCCTCGAGCACGGGAAGAATTCGCTCATCGAGGAGCTCGATCGCGTCGTGACGGAAATGGAGATCCTCGCCCGCTAACGAGACTCCTCGCTCCGGCGGGGGAGGAATGCACTGCGCAAACGGTCGGCGATCGC
Organism: Chthoniobacterales bacterium; assembly: GCA_036490855.1. Classification (GTDB taxonomy): domain Bacteria; phylum Verrucomicrobiota; class Verrucomicrobiia; order Chthoniobacterales; family UBA10450; genus Palsa-1392. The sequence continues at coordinate 1,721 of DASXDC010000229.1, read as the reverse complement.
CTCGTCTTTGAAGAGCCCGCCGACGCGCCGGCCCATCTCAGTGAGAGTAGCAACTGCGGTCGAGCCATGGCTGGTCGCGCCCGCCAATTGCAGCCAGCCTTCTTCTTCCATCATCCGCGCCTCGTGCACCATGGTGCGACCGCGCAACTTGAGACAACCGCCGGGTTGCGCTGCTGCGGCGGCCAGGATCTTGCGCGCCAGCTTGAGATTCATGAAATCTCCATCGCTGCTAAGATTCGAAACCGATTGAGGAATCGGTTGTATCCCTAGGCCTGCCTCGGTCCGTCGCTTCGGATCGGGCAATTCTGCCGCAAATTATTCGAAACGCTCCGTCCGCTGGAGGAGCGATTCCCACCAGCCGCGGTGGTCCAAATACCAATCGACCGTCTCGGCGATCCCGGCGCTGGCGTTATGGCGCGGGTGCCACTCCAGCTCACGTTTGGCGAAGGAGGAATCGATCGCATAACGCCGATCGTGCCCCAGCCGATCGGTCACGAACGAGATCAGACTGTGCGGTTTTCCGAGGCGGTCGAGAATCAGCCTAACGACATCAAGATTCACCATCTCACCGTCGCCGCCGAGGTTGTAAATCTGTCCGGGTTTGCCCTTGAAAAGCGCGGCCACGAGCGCGGCGCAATGATCCTCGACGTGAATCCAGTCGCGCACATTCTTGCCATCGCCGTAGACCGGAAGGGGCTGGTCGTTGAGCGCCTTGGTGATCATGAGCGGAATCAGCTTCTCAGGAAATTGGTAGGGGCCGTAATTGTTTGAGCAGCGGGTCACGATCACCTCCTGCCCGAAGGTGCGATGGCAGGCGAGGGCGAGCAGGTCGGCCCCGGCTTTGCTCGCGGAATAGGGCGAGCTGGGCTCGAGCGGCGACTGCTCGGTAAAGCGGCCGCTTTCGCCTAACGAACCGTAAACTTCGTCAGTCGAGACCTGCATGAAGCGCTGCACGCCGCGCCGCCGAGCGGCATTCAAGAGCACGCTCGTGCCGACGAGGTTCGTGTGGATGAAATTTTGCGGGGAATTAATGCTGCGATCGACGTGCGATTCGGCCGCGAAATTGATGATGGCGTAGAACTGTTCCTCGTGCAGGAGCGTCTCCATTTGGTCGGCATTCGCGATGTCGGCCTGGAAAAACTCGTAGCGCTCGCCGTGCTCCTCAACCACGCCTTCCAGATTGGCGAGATTTCCGGCGTAGGTGAGGGCGTCTACATTTGTGACGGAAGCCGGCTTGTAATGTTGCAGAATGTAACGAATAAAGTTACTCCCGATGAACCCACAGCCGCCCGTCACCAAGATGCGCATCGGCGCGTTACCTAGCAGCGGAGAGGAAAGCGCGCGAGGAGAAATTACAGGCGCGCCGCCGCAGCTCTCCGAGCGCCTCGCGCAAGCCGATTGGATCTTCTGGGGGATCATCGCTCTCGGCGCCTTCCTCCGCTTTTTCCTCCTCGGCATGAAGCCGCCGCATTTCGATGAAGGGATCAACGGCTGGTTCGTCGACCAGATGATGAAGACAGGTTTCTACCGTTATGATCCGTCGAATTATCACGGGCCGCTTCACTTTTACATTCTGCTTATTTCGCAGGCACTCTTCGGCCGGCACATCTGGGCTCTGCGGTTGCCCGTCGTGCTCGGCGGCATCGGAGCGATTTTTACCGCGCTGAAATTCGAGCCGCTCGTCGGCCGGCGCGTCAGCCGTCTCGCCGCGCTCGCGATGG
>DASXDC010000228.1:0-18271 GCA_036490855.1 Chthoniobacterales bacterium | reverse complement strand
GTCCTTTTCGTTAGGGATGCCGAAGAGGAGGACGGCCTGGAGACCGGCGGCGCAGGCCTGGGCGGCTTCGGCCGCGATCTCGTTAGGCGCGAGCTGGGCCACGCCCGGCATGCTCTTGATCGGGCGCCGGGCGCTGATCTTTTCGTTCACGAAGAGCGGGAGGATGAAGTCGTGCGGGCTCAGGCTGGTCTCGCGCACTAGGTTGCGGAGGGCGGCGGTGCGCCGAAGACGGCGCGGACGGTGAACCAATTTCCTCACCGGCCGAGGCTACGCGCAGCGGTTCGGGCGGGCAAGCGCCGGGAAGAAAGGGGGCCGGTTGTGTCAAGCAGGGCGGCGGTGTTTGTTGCGCTCGTTATGCCGCGACCTTCGCCGGAAAAAAAGTCGGATTACCTGCTGGTCGACGTGAGCAACTCATTTACCAAGATCGCGTTTGCCTCCCGCGAAAAAATTGGCGCGACGGAGCGGATCGAGACGGCGCGCCTGAGCGCAGCCGGCCTAACGAAGTTGATGGGCGGGCGATTGATTGCCCGGATGGTTGTCTGTTCGGTCGTGCCGAAGAAGAATGGCGCGATTCGCCGCGCGGCGGGAAAGATCCCGGTCTCATTCGTCAGTGCGCGTTGCGAGCTGGGGGTGGGAGTCGATTATCCAGAGCCGGAATCGATCGGCGCCGACCGGCTGGCGAACGCGGCCGCGGTGGCGGCGCTTTACGGGACGCCCGCAGTCGTGGTGGACTTCGGGACCGCGGTGACCTTCGATGTCGTTTCGGCGGAACGCTGTTATATCGGGGGAGTGATCGCGCCGGGACTCGAAGCCATGACGACCTATCTCTACAACCGCACCGCCCTTCTCCCGAAGCTCGAACTGAGCGAACCGCGGCGCGCGGTCGGCCGTTCGACCAAAGCCGCCATGATGTCAGGCGCGATCCTCGGTTACCGCGGGCTGGTGAAAGAGATTCTCCTCAGGATCAGCGCGGAGGCGTTCGGCCAGCGCAAAGCCCGGATCGTGGCGACGGGCGGTTACGCAAAGTTGATCGCGGCCCGCCTTCCGGAGATCGACGCGGTCCGTCCGCATCTGACTTTGGAAGGTCTGCGAATCATTGGAAATTTAAATCGTTAGGCATGAGCAAGACGGCGATCGGGATCGATTTCGGCGGAACGAGCGTGAAACCAGGCGTGGTCGCCGACGGCAGGATCATCGCCCGTCTCGCGCCGATCAGGACGCGCGATCATGTCGGACATGGATCGCTTCTCGAGACGATCCGGCGCGCGATCGAGGAATTGCGCGCGCAGCATCCGGAAGTGGCGGCGATCGGGGCGGGCCTGCCGGGAATGGTCGACAGCATCAACGGCCGCGTCTGGCAGCTCTCGAACGTTCCAGGTTGGGAAGATGTCGCGCTGACCGCCTTGCTCGAGCAGTGGACCGGGCTGCCGGCGGCGATCGACAACGACGCCAATGCAATGGCTTACGCGGAATGGCTTTTCGGCGCGGGGCGCGAAGGGATCAACGTTGTCTGCCTGACGTTAGGCACAGGAGTCGGCGGCGGCCTGATTCTTGACGGCAAACTTTATCGCGGGAGCCGGCTGGGAGCGGGCGAGATCGGGCAGATGACGATCGACCCCTATGGCGTTCCGGGACAGTACGGAAACCTCGGCGCGCTCGAGAAATACGTCGGAAACAACCAGATCGCGCAACGCGCCCAGCTGCTCTACGGCGCCAGCGGCCTAACGAAAACGCTGGAAGAATGTACGCCGCTCGCGCTCGAGCTGTCAGCCGATGCGGGCGACGCGATCGCGCTCAAGGTCTGGGAAGAAGTCGGCTTCGCAATCGCGATCACCCTCTGCGACATCGTCTGGCTTTTGAACCCGGACCGGATCGTGATCGGCGGCGGAGTGGGACGGGCGGGAGAATATGTTTTCGGTCCGATCCGGAGAGTGATCGCGGAACGGACGATGAAAATATTCCACGAAGGCCTGACGATTGTGCCGGCGGAATTGGGGAATGATGCCGGCATCATCGGGAGCGCGGCGCTCGGTTTGGCCCGGCTGGGATAGGAGCGCCTAACTTTCCCTAACGACAATCTTGCGATCGAGGAGCGTTTCGCCGTCGAAGTCAAAGTAACCATCGAAATGCGCGCCCTCGAGAAGGAGCGGAAGCCAGTCGCGATCGTCCGCCCACATTTCGTCGTAGGGAATCTGGTCGAGCGGCGTCCAGAGCGGGCTGGCCTCCTCCGTCTCGCGCGGCTCGCCTTCGAAATCGAAGGCGAGGAAAACCGCGCAATGCAGGCTGTAGCCGTCGCGGAATTGGAAGTGCAACTGGCCGCGCTCTTCGGCGTGAAGCGGAGTGATACCGAGCTCCTCGAAAGTCTCGCGGATGGCGGCGGCAAGGGGCGCCTCGCCCGGATCGACCTTCCCGCCCGGACCATTGATTTTTCCCGCGCCAAACCCGCGCTTCTTGCGGATGAGAAGAATCTTCCCGTCGCGCACGATGAAGAGGAGATTGGCGCGGACACTCGGCTCCCAGGTTGTCCAATCGGTCATGAGGCTTTTATATCTTGTGGTGGGAAGTGAGATAAATTTGATGGGCGGCTGGGGATGAAGTTTCAGGAAGGCATTCTACTTTCCCTGTTCGTTTTGGTTTCGTTAGGCGCGAACGAGGTCGGTCCGACCAAGTCGGAAATGGAAGCGATGTACGGAGCGGCGGCACATGAGGTGAATGCAGGCCGTTACGGCGCAGCCCTCAAGCAACTCGACGCGATCGATGCCCGCCAGCCCGATATGGCGTCGGCAAAAAATCTCCGGGGCGTAGCCTTGATGCGGCTGGGCGAATACGGCCTGGCGGAGAATGCGCTGCACCAGGCGCGCGAGATCGATCCGAATCTCTGGGAAGCGCGTTTCAATCTCGCGGAAGTGCCTTTCCTGCAAAAGCGCTGGGCGGAGGCGCGCGATCGGTTCGCGGCGCTGCTCAAGGATAAGAGGGAAGAGACGGAAGGCGCGACGGGCGATCTCATTCAATTCAAGATCCTGCTGACCTGGCTGCTGCAGGGCAAGGAGAAGCGGGCGGCGGAGATCCTGCAACAGTTGCAGGATTCATCAGTCAGCCCCGGCTACTATTGCGGGAAAGCCGCCTTTGCTTTCCAGCACAAGGACGAGACGGAAGCCCGCGTGGCCTTAAAAGCGGCGGAGAAATCTTTCTCGCCCAGCCTCTACGGTCTCTTTCGTGAATCGTTCTACGAGATCGGATGGCTGGAGAAACCGGAGGGCGAAATCCCGGCGGCGTTGCAGGTCACATCGGTGGCGGAGCGGGTCGGACGCGCCCAGGCGGATTACGCGAAGGCGGAGGGCGCTTATCGGCAGGGCGATTACGAAAGCGCCTTGCAGTCGCTCGATAAGGTTGATCAGGCGGCGCCGAACCAGGCGGTCTCCTTTAATTTGCGCGGGCAAATCTCGCTCGCCCAGGGAAAGCCCGAGGCGGCGGAAGCCTCCTTCCGCGATGCATTAAGAGCCGACCCGCAGATGGCGGAGGCCCGACTCAATCTCGCGCTCGTCCCATTCAAAAAGGGCGACTACGACGCGGCTCGCAAACAACTGGAAGAACTCCTCGACGCGACGACGAACGGAGCGAAAGAACGGCAGCGCGCGCAACTGATTCGCTACGAAATTTTCCTCACCCTGCTGCGCGAAAGTCGCGATGCCGCGGCGCAAAAGGCGATCGATGAATTCAAAATGATGGACGAAACGCCAGCGCTCTACTATGCGCAGGCGGCCTGGGCGTTTCAGCACGGGAATTTCAAGCTCGGAAACAATTGGATCGCAAACGCGAGCAATCTTTACCCGGCGGAGTTGAACCATTCCTTCGCGGCGCCGATCGCCGATTTTGGTTGGCTGCAAGGTGGTAATGAAACAGCGCCGAGCGCGACGCCTGCCGCGCTGGCGAAGTCGACTCCGGCGCCGGCGGCGACGGCGTCCGCCTCAGCTTCTCCATCGCTCGCCAAAAACCGGGCGGCGGAAGCCGCTACCCCGACCGCGACTCCTCGCCAGTTGACAAAAGAAACTCCGGCGCCCGCGAAAGAAACGCCCGCGCCGGTGATCGCGCAAAACGAGCCGCCCCGCGCGACGGCTTCCCCGACTCCCGAGGCATCTGCCACTCCAAAGAAGATTGCAGACGTTTCGAAGAAAAAGAAAAAGTCCGAGCGCCAAGAGAAGAAAGAAAAGCGGAACACCACCGGGGGGAAATCGAAAGAAAAAGAAAGGCCGCGGCGGAAGCGCGCCGAGATCGAGATTCGACGCGCCAAAGCTGTTTTTATTCCGACGCCTACACCTGCGCCGACACCGCCGCGCCAGAACCTCGGGGATAAGATTGAGCGTCTGATCCTTTATCCATTTCAGCATCGGAAGGGACAGCCTGTGAGTACGCCGCCGCCTGCCTCCACGCCCGCTTCCACCAGCAGCGCCTCGCCCACGCCTTCCACGAATGGCTCGCGGAAGAATTAACACTTGTTTTCGCGCGCCAGTGACGGTTTGATGGCGCCTGTAATGACGATCCGAAAGCTAGCGGCAATTTCCCTCCTGCTCCTAACTTCTTTCGCGGCCTCCGGAGTTTCTCCCAGCAAGCCGCAGCTGGAATCGATGTACGACAAAGCATTCCATGCTTTCGACACCGCGAACTACGACGAGGCGCTGAAGGCTCTCGATGAAATCGACAAGCGCCAGCCGGATCTCGCGGAATCATTTAACCTGCGCGGCGTCGTCTACATGCGTCAGGGCAAGTACGAGAAAGCCGAGGTCGCCCTGCACAAGGCGCTCTCGATCGAGCCAAAATTCTGGAACGCGAGCTTCAACCTGGCCGAAATTCCCTTCCTGAAAAAAGACTGGACGGAAGCGCGTAACCGCTTCGAAGCGCTGGTCGCGGGCGAGAACGAAGGCATCGCGCCAGAGACGAGCCAGCTCATCCAATACAAAATTCTCCTCACCTTTGTCCTGCAGGGAAAGGAGAACACGGTCGACTGGATCCTAAACAAGTTCGAGCTCGCGAAGGACAGCCCGGCGCTCTACTACTCCAACGCCGCCATCGCCTTCCAGCACGGCAACGAAAAGGAAGCCGGCGAATGGCTGGCTGCGGCCGCCAAACATTTTTCCGCGCCGCTCAACAAACTCTACGCCGAGTCGATCTACGAGGTGGGTTGGATGAAAAAGCCACCCGGAGAATCACGCGCCGCGATTGAGATTACTTCGACCGCGGAACGGGCCGAAAATCTGAAGACGGAATCGAAGGCAAATTTCGAAAAGGCAGAACGCGCTTTCGAGCAGCGCGATTTCGACGAGGCGATCCGCCTGCTTGATTTGGCGGAAGCCGGTTCGCCTAACGACCCCAAGGCGGACAATCTGCGCGGTGAAATTTTGATGGAGCAGAAGAAGTATGACGAAGCCGAGACAGTCCTGCAGAAGGCGTTCACGGCTGATCCGAAGCTCCGCGAGGCGCAGTACAACCTGGCCCAAATTCCATTCAAAAAAGGCGACTACGAAAAGGCGCGCGCCCGGTTTGAGGAGCTTTTCAGCGAAACTCCGGGCGACGAGAAGAATCAGGCCGCGCAGCTGATCAAGTTCAAGATCTACATGACCCTGCTGCTGGAGGGGAAAGACAAGGAAGCGCAGCAGATGATGGATCAGTTCAAGTTCACCGGGGACACTCCGGCGCTCTACTACGCGCATGCCGCCTGGGAGTTTCAGAATCATCATCCGGATCAGGGGATCGACTGGGTAAACTCGGCGCGGAAGATTTATTCGCCGGCGCTGAACGTGGTTTTTGCCGACTCGTTTTACGATCTCGGCTGGCTGAAAAATAGCCAGGCTTCGGAGCCGCCTCCGACTGACGCTCTCGCCCAGGCCGACGCTTCGCCTAACGCGGAGCCGACACCGGCGATGCGACTCGGCCAGGCGGAGAATTTGCGACCGCTGGAGGAAACTGCGGCGACACCTGCGAAGGAAAAGTCACCTGTTGCCGTCGCGGGCAAGGCAACCTCGCCTGCCCCGGTGGTGGCTGTTGCCAAACCTTCCGTCACACCCTCCAAGGCACCGTTGCTGGCGGCGAAGGCTGCGGCTACTGCGGCCGCGAGTCCCGCTGTTTCGGCCGGGGCTGCATCGAAGCCGGTCGCCTCGCAAGCGTTTGAAAGCGGCTCGCAAGGGCGCACACTTTTTGTCGGTACCTTGCTCGTGGGTGGCGTACTCCTTCTTACCTGGCTCGTCGTGCAACAGGTTCGTCGGCACGCTTCGCCCGTCGCACTTTACCGTCCTTCCGAGCCGTTGACCGAGCCGCCGTTCGCCGGCGAAGAATCGAGCACGCCGAGCGATCGCCGCGCCGATCTCGGCGCCGCCGGTCCGCCGAAGCTGTCGTTGAATCTTAAGGCGAGCGAAGCGGCCGTCCGCGCGGCGGTTCTTCCTACCGGCGCCGTGACGGCGCGTGGCGCGATATCCGGTGTCTCGGAGTCAAAAGCTGCGCCTAACGAGATCGAGAAGCCGGCGCCTATTGAACCGGAGCAGGTCGCAAAAGTGGAGAAACCTGAGGGTACCGAAAAATTCCAAGGGCCGACTTGGCCGACGATACCGCCCGCTCAATTCAAACCGGCGCCTCCTACAATAGCGCCCGTTCCGGTTCTCGCGGCAGCCGCGCCGCACGAGGAAACGGCAAAACCCTCCGTTGCTGAAACGATCTCCACCCGAGATAAGGCAGAAATCTCGCTTCCAGTCGTTGCGGAGGAACCGCCGCCGGCCCCTTCCGAAAAAGCAGCCGCGCCGATCGAGGAATCGCCCGCGCCGTCCGAGGTCGCTCCGGCTCTGGCCGAAGTCGCCGCCGCACCCACGGCCGAAAAGCCTCTTGTTCAGGAAAAAATCGAGGCAGAGAAAGAAACGGAGTTCGAGAAAAAGGAGCCCGAGGAGCCCATTGTCGAGATTCCTCCGGTGGCGCCCCTTCCGGTCTTTGCCGAACACGCCGCGACGGCGGAGAAAGCCGAAGAGCCTATCTGGGTCGACGAGGAACCGGTGGCTCAGGGAGAACCAATCCCAGTGCTCACGACCGCGTTTTCAGCCGAGCCGGTGATCTCCGAACTGACTCAGCCCGAGCCCGAATCGCCGCTCGAACTGATCGAGCCGGAGGCTGCGGTCGCGCTTCCGATCGCCGGCCATCGCCCGGTACAGTCTTCGATTGAATCTCCTTCGTTTGCTTCTAAGATCATCACCACCGAACCCATCCGACTGCAGCCAAACACACCCGTTATCATGCCTGAAACCACGATCACACCCGCGTCCGTCCCCGCCACCCGCCCGTCCGCGCCGACCATGTCGGTGCAGCAACCTGTCGGAGGCATGCACACTTCCGTGCAATTGACTTTCTCTCTCGAGATCGCTTCCATGCAGCTCACGCCGACTTTCAAAATGAGCGGCCTGCAATTGAAGCCGACCTCGAAAGTCGTCTCAATGCGTCTCGCGCCTTCGCAGGATCCGCAGCCGCCGATGAACCTGCAGGTCACCTTTGAAGTGGCGAAAATCGATCTCGCCAACGGCGCGATCGGCAGCGTGCGCCTCTCACCTTCCGCGCAGCAAAAACCGGCCGTCCTCAACTCGCCTTCCTTCGCCATCTCCGGACTGGAGCTCATGGCCGGGCAGGGCGCCGCCCCGGTTCAACTGACGCCCTCGCATCAGGAACAGGCTTCTGTTCAACTGACCGCGGAATTTCAAATTGCCGCAATCGAATTCACCCCGCTCTTCGAGATCGCGACCATCGTCCTCAACGCCAGTTCGAGGAAAGTCTCGATGCAACTTCCCGGCTCCGGACCGAGCTCGATCGATAGCGCGCCGGTTTTCGAAATCGAGAACGTGCAGCTCGGCGCCGGCAACGAGCTCGGGCTGATCGAAGTCACGCCCGGCCGTTCCGCCTAACGAGCCTAGCGGAAGCTCGTCCAGTTCAGCGAGCGCAACGCCTTCGGAAGAAACTCGCCGTTCTCGCGGATCAATTTGCCGTCGAAGTAAATCTCGCCGCCGCCGTAGTCCTTGCGCTGGATGCTCACCATATCCCAGTGCACCTGGCTGCGGTTGCCGTTATCGGCTTCCTGGTAGGCTTGTCCGGGCGTGAAGTGGAACGAGCCCGCGATCTTCTCATCGAAAAGAATGTCACGCATCGGATGCATGATGTAGGGATTGCAGCCTAACGAGAACTCGCCGATGTAGCGCGCGCCGGCGTCGGAATCGAGCACCGCATTCAGTTTCTTCGGCTGGTTGCTCATCGCCTCGACGATCTTTCCGTTCCGGAAATCGAGCCGGATGTTATCGAAGGCCGTGCTCTGATAAATGCTCGGCGCGTTGAAAGTGACATGTCCCTGGACTGAATCCTTCACCGGACAACTAAAGACTTCGCCATCTGGGATGTTGCGATCACCACCGCAGATGATGGCGGCGATGCCCTTGATGCTGAAACGCAGATCCGTGCCCGGGCCTTTGATCTGCACCTGGTCGGTTTTTTCCATCAGAGCTTTGAGGGCTTTCATTCCCGGTTGCAGCTTGCGATAATCCAGGGTGCAGACTTTGAAGAAGAAATCCTCGAAGGCTTCCGTGCTCATCCCCGCCTGTTGCGCCATCGCCGAGGTCGGCCAGCGCAGCACGACCCATTTCGTTTTCTGCACCCGCTGGTCCTGCAACGGCCGCATCTTTTTCGCGACCAGCTTCATCCTGTCGATCGGCACGTCGGCCAGCTCGCTGATGTTGTTACTCCCGCGAATCGCGATGTAGGCGTCCATCTTTTTCATCCGCGCCAGCTCATGCGCCGTCGTCAGGTCGAGCGCGCGGGGATCGATTTCGAGCGCGAGTTCGCGCGTGACGCGGGCTCGCTGCAATTGCACGAACGGGATCGCCTTTGCCCCTCGCGCCGCGCGAATGAGCGCGATCGTCATTTCATCCGGCGTATCGAAACATTCGATCAGCACTTTCTCGTTAGGTTTCAGTTCGGTCGAATAGTCGACGAGGAGTGAAGCGAGCTTATCGAAACGGGCATCTTGCATAGGTGCTTATCATTCCATTCAAGCTCCGCGATGCAACCGGACCGCAAAAGCGCCGTCCATCCCGTCACTGAAGGGGCGCGATTTTTTTGCTGTCGTTAGGCTGAAGCCGGCGACCGATTCGAGGAATTCGGACGCGACCTCTTCGTTCTCCTCCGGCTCCAGGCTGCAGGTGCTGTAGACTAACGAGCCGCCTGGCTTAAGGAACCGCGCCACCCGGCGCAGGACCGTCAGTTGCTCGGAGCGCATCCGCGCAAAATCACCCGGCGCCAAACGCCAGCGGAGATCGACCCGGCGTCGCATCACCCCGGTGTTGGTACAGGGTGCGTCGAGCATGATCTTGTCAAAGGAGTGCTTTTCCAAACCGGCGGCGCGAATCGACTCTTCGTCCGCCCAATCACATACTATCGTGGTTGCGTTCGCCACTCTTAGCCTAGCGAGATTGGCACGCAGCCGCGCCAGTCGCATTTCCTCGCGATCTGTTGCGATGAGGGTGCCGGTGTTCGACATCATCTCCGCGAGATAGGCGCTCTTTCCGCCCGGCGCGGCACAGGCGTCGAGGATGGTTTCACCAAGCCCAGGATGGAGCAGCTCGCAGGCGAGCGCCGTGCTCGGATCCTGGATGTAAGCGTCGCCACTTGCGGCCACGGCCGCGACCTCGGCCAGCCTCACGAACTTGGAGCAACTCGGAAAGACGGAACTATCCGGATACTTTCGCAGAAACTCCGGAGGACTGATTTTGAGTTGATTGATCCGCGCGTAGACCGGCGCGGGTTGGTTGTTCCATCGGCACAATGCGAGCGCGGCCGCGGGTCCAAACTGCCCGGACCATTTTTCGATCAGGAATTGAGGCTGGGAATAGCGAACCGCGGGGGGCTGCGCGCCCGCCGATCTCGTTAGGCCTTTTCTTTCCCGCAGCGCACGACGGAGAAGAGCGTTGACCACTGGGCGGGCTCGGCGAGGCGAAAGCGCAACGGTTTCGAAAACCGCGGCATGCGCCGCCGTCTCGAGGAACATGACCTGGTAAAGGCCGAGCCGGAGCAGGTCGCGCGTTTCGAGATCGACGGCCTCGGAGCGGAGTTGTCCGATCCAGAAATCGAGCAGGGTGAGATTCCGAAGTACGCCGTAGAAAAGCTCGAGCAGGAAGGCGCGGTCCGGTCCGCCGAGCGCAGTAACGGCGAAAATCTCGGCGACGATCCTATCCGCGAACTCGTGTCCCATCCGCCAGCGCCTGAGAGCGGCGCGGGCGAGAGAGCGAGCAGATTCCTTCATGGCTGCGGCCGGCGCGACGCGGCGTCGCGAGCGGCTCCTCGTTAGGCAGGTTTAACCGGCGGGCGGCCGATCGAGGTGTAATGAAAGCCGAGCTCGCGCATCGTTTCCGGCCGATAGAGATTCCGGCCATCGAAAACGAGCGGTGTATGCATTTTCTCCCGCACCATCTCGAGGTCGACATTCCCAAACTCCGCCCACTCCGTCGCGATGATGAGCGCTTCCGCGTCCTCGACCGCTTCCATTGCCGTATTCGTTAGGCGAGCAGCCGCGATCGCTTTCACTTCCCGCGCCTTCTCCATTCCTTTCGGATCGTAGGCCGCGACCTGCGCGCCTTCCTTCAGCATCTCGGCCACGAGCTCGATCGCGACCGAGGAACGGATGTCGTCGGTATTAGGTTTGAAGGTCAGACCCCAGACCGCGATTTTCTTGTCGCGCAAAACCCAAAGCGCGTCCCGCACCGCCTTGAGGAAACGGTCCTTCTGCGTCGCGTTGATCCGCTGCACTTCCTTCAGGAGGGTGAAGGGCACGCCGAGCTGCTCGCTGATCGTGATGAAGGCCGAAATGTCTTTCGGAAAACAGGAGCCGCCGTAGCCGATGCCGGCGTTGAGGAAATTGCGCCCGATGCGCCGATCCATTCCGATGCCGTCGGCCACTTTTTCCACGTCGGCGCCGCTCGCTTCGCAGATTGCGGAGACGGCGTTGATGTAGGAAATCTTGAGCGCGAGGAATGAATTCGCGGCGTGTTTGATCAGCTCGGCGCTGTTGATGTCGGTGACCAAAATCGGCGCCATAAAGGGCTCGTAAACTTTTTTCATCAGATCGATCGCGCGCTCGCTCGCGGCGCCGATGACGATCCGATCGGGCTTCATCAGGTCGGCGACAGCGCAGCCTTCGCGAAGGAATTCCGGATTGCTCACGACATCGAACTCGGCGCCGTGTTTGTTGTAGCGCTTGATCGATTCCGCAACTTTTTCGCCGGTCTTAACGGGCACGGTGCTCTTGTCGACGATGACGCGGTAATCGGAAAGCACGCCGGCGATTTCGCGGGCGACCCGCTCGATGAAACTGAGATCAACACTACCGTCGGCATCCTGCGGGGTGGGAACGGCGATGAAGACGACTTGGGCGTTGTCGACGCCTTCCTTGATGCTGTTGGTGAAGCGCAGGCGGCGGGCGGAAACGTTGCGATGCACGATGTCTTCCAAGCCTGGCTCGTAGATTGGGATTTTTCCCTGCTGAAGGGAATCGACTTTGCGCTGGTCGTTATCGACACAGATGACGTTGTGGCCGACGTCGGCAAAACACGCGCCGGTGACGAGGCCAACGTAGCCGGAGCCGATGATTGAGAGATCCATGGGATTTACGATTTCAAATTTGCGGATTCAATTCCTGGGGTGGGTGCGTCTGCGATTCCAATCGAAAATTCGAAATCCGCGATCGACGACTTCTTACTGCGTCTGGTTGGTCCCGGCTGGGTCGAAGTTCAGGTTGAGCCCGAGTTTTGGGAAAGCCTTGAGGGTAAAAGTGAGAAGGACGCCGTACTCTTTGACCCCGCCGTTGTTCGTGATGACGGCGCCTAACGAACCGACCCAACTCGTCAGGTCGCGATAAACCGAATAGCGCTGTTGTTCGATAATGTTGGTGTCGGCTTCGTATTGCTCCAGAAAACCGAACCCCCAGTTTTCGTTGATCCGATAGTAGCCGCCGACGGTGAAGAGGCTGCTGTCGAGGAAAAGCGGATTCCCCTGCAGGTAACGGTGGCCGAGCGTGAGGACGGTGTTGGCGGTCGGCTTGAAAGCGATGTTCGTGTCCACCTCCTTGAAGCCCTTGTCGAGAAGCGGGAGCTGCGAGTCGATCACGAGGGTGGCCCAAGGCACGGGCGTGAAGGTCAGTTTGTTGAAGACGTTCGAGTAATCCGTTTTGTCGAAGGGATTGTTGAAATTGACGTCGACGTAGGTTTCGAGTTCGAGCCAGCTCACCGTCAGGTCGTCGCGGCGAGTCTGGAGACGATTGCGCACGCCGACGCGCGCGATCGTCCAGTCATCGATCGCGTCGATCGAAGTGTATTGCGGGAAATCGATTGGGTTCAGCTTCGTTGAAGGCTGGACGCGATCGAATTGCAGGATGGTCGCGGGATCGATGTTCGGCGCAGAGACGTAGGAGAAATCGAAGAAGGGCTGAATGATGTGGCGGAGCCCATCGAGCCCGAGCGCGCGGGTCTGCACGTCATCCCAGGTGCGCGAGATTTTGAAGGAGCCTTCGATCCCGGCGTTGAAGATCGAGCGGAAAGCGCCCCCGCCCGTCTCACTCGGAAACGCCGTCTCCGGATCCGGCAACGGAAATTCCGGTGCGAGCGGATCGGGTGTGGCGGGGAAAAGGGCGGAATTGAGATCCTGCGTCTTGCTGTAGTAGGTCTCACGAAATCCGATTCGCGGGACGATGGCGAGCCAGCCGAAGTATGTATTCGGGTAGGTGAGCTGATGGAAGCTATCGATCCGAAACGCGCTGTAGTCCTGGAAGATCGAGTTCGCGGGAAAATTGCGCTGCAGCTCGCCGACGCTGTTTTCGCCCTCGTAGAAAATCGGGCCGCCGAAAAGGCCGTGGCGCTTGATGTCGAGCGCGATTTCCGGGAGGCGCTCGGTTGTTTCGAAGAAGGTGTTGAATTGCCAGCGAGTGTAAGCCGTTAGGGAGTAGAAGGGGCTCGTTTTCGTTAGGGCGACGACGTTGTCCGGTTCTGGATTGATCCGGAATTCTGCCGGGAAGAAATCCTGGAGAAGAAATCCGTCGCTCAATTTGTTGATGTCCACCTTCAGGTCGATGTCGTCGGTGAACTGAGTGCGATCCTGAAGGGTAAATTTATAGCGGCTCGTTGGCGTCCCGTTGCGCGGGAGAGAGGTGCGGTTCAGGTCCGGGTTCTGGTCCTGCAGATAATAAGAGGTGATCTTGGCGACGCTGCTGTCGTCTTTGCCGTAGCGAATTTCCGAGTCAATCCCGAGCGCCGGGCCGCGCCGGCTGCGATAATCGAGCCGCACTGTGGTCGTAACTTTTTCGCCGATCGGAAAAGTGATCTGCCCGAGGAGTGACGGCCCCCACGAACTGAGATAAGCCGGCGCAATCAGATAGCTGAAGGAACGATCGAGCGATTGATAAAGATAGGGCCACCAAAAGACTGGCGTTTGCCCGATGTAAAAGGTGACGTTCTTCAAGATAACGTGATCGTCGGGATAGATGCGCACGCTCTGCGCGTTGAGATGGAAGTCGGGCTTCTCCACGTCGTGCGTCGTGAAGCTCCCGGTTTTCACTTTATATTCTTCGTCGGATTGGCTCGTGACCGTCTTGCCGGAGACCAGATAAGGGTAGGTGCCGGTCCGCATGTGATCGGCCGTGATCGCTTTTGTGTCGAGATCGTAGGTGGCCTGCTCGGCGGTGTAGAGAGAGATGCCCCGATAAATGCGGACGTTGCCTTTCAAAAAAACCGTGCGCTTCGCCGAATCGTATTGCGCGAAATCGGAGTAAATATCGGTGTCGCCGAAATGGATTGCGACATTGTCGTGCGCGGTCGCGAGACCGTTTTCGTAAGTGGTCTGGCCGGTGGCGGTGATTTCGATCGGGAGTTGGCCCGGCCCTTCCAAATCCTCCGCCTCCGCAAGCGCGGTCGCGAACAGGAAGAGGAGCAGGAAGGCCGGCTTACGCATCGCGGACGCCGAAGTTAACGGTGGGGGGAAGCGCTTGCAAAGTGAAAAGGCCGGACCTGCCGATCGATGTAAGGTCAAAGACGGTTAGCCGTTTGATTGACCGCTACCGCCGACCCTTAGGGCGCGGCCGACCGCAGCGCGAGCCCGCCCACCTGTTGATTCAGTCCGCAGGTGGTGACGACGCCGCGGCGCCAGACGGCGTCGTGGCCGGCTGCCCGTGCACTCGTTAGGCCGGAGTAGTTAGGCGCGGAGAGAATCGGCGGCAACTGCTGCGTCTTTAACGCCTGCGCTGCGCAAATCACCTGCCAGAGCGCGCCTGCCGCGACGCTTTCGCCCAGCGCAGGTTTCGCAGTGTAGAGCGCGGCGTTCGGGAAATGCTTCTCCGCCGCGACGCGTTCCCCTTCGTCGATGAAGGTCCCATTCGCGCTCGCGATCATGATGTCGGTCGCCTCATCGTCACTGCGCAGTTCGGCCGCGATCTTATCGAGTTGCTCGGCGGCTTCCCGTTGCCGCGAGAAATTTCCGCCCGGACGCACCCGCTCGAGCGCGATGGTTCCGGCGCGCGCGAGCAGGACCGCACCCGCGCCTTCGCTCAGGATCATCCCGCGCGGCCGCGCCGCGAAGGGCTCGATCGGTGGCGCGTCGCGCAGGAGGCGCCACTTGCGATAGGCGTCGCAGAGCAGCCAGTCGGCTTCCTCCGCGCCGACCACGAGACAGCGATCCAGCTCCGGATTCGCCATCAAATCCTCCGCCATCTGCAAGGCGAGGATGCCGACGGCGCCGTCGCCGACCAGGGTGTAACTCGCGCCCGTGATCCCAAGAATAGCCGCGAGATGACTGGCTGGCGCGTTGAAAACCGTCTCGGGAAAAAGAAGCGGACTCGCCGCCGCCGCGCCCGATTGCACAATCTCGTGATAGAAGCGCTTCGTGTAAATGACGCCACCATTCGAGATCGCGAAGATGAGCGCCGTCCGCGACGCGCTCGCCGCGTCGAGCTCGAGCCCGGCGTGGCCGAGCGCCTTCAATCCCGCCACGACCGCAAAACGTGAGATCGCGCTCGCCCGGCGCAGCCGCGGCTGGCGGGCCGCTTCTGCGAACGCCTCCGGCGGCACGGTCAGGATGCGATACTCTCTTTTCCCGCCTAACGAACTCTCGATCGTGCTCGCGACTGCCCGCTGGCCGGCGCACAATTGCTCCCAGACGGCGGCAAGATCGCTCCCGAGCGGCGTCACCCATCCCAGACCGGCGAGGTGCAGACTCATGCTGCCGATGATTGGATCACAATGGACGCGTTCGTGCCTCCGAAGCCAAACGAATTTGAAAGCGCGGCGCTCGTCTTCGCGGAACGAATCCTGTTCGCCACGATATTGAGATCGAGCGCGGGATCAGCGACGCGGAAGTTGATGTTCGCGGGCAAAAAATGATCGCGCATGGCAAGAATCGTAAAGACTGCCTCGATCGCACCGGCCGCGCCTAACGAGTGCCCCATCATTCCTTTCGTCGAGCTGACCGGCACGCGCCCGAATAACTCTGCGATCGCTTTCCCTTCCGCCGCATCGTTGAACGGGGTCGCGGTTCCGTGGGCGTTGACGTAGCCGATCTCCTCGGGCGCGAGTCCAGCGCTTTGTAAAGCGCGCTCCATCGCCTGGCGCGGTCCGATCCCGGAAGGATGCGGCTGAGTCAGATGATGATTGTCGGTTGAAATGCCGTAGCCGGTGATCTCCGCCAGGATCTCTGCCCCGCGCGCCTCCGCCTGCTCGAGATTCTCGAGCGCGAGAAGGGCCGCTCCTTCCCCGAGGACGAGTCCGCTGCGCGCGACGTCGAAGGGACGGCATTTTTCCGGCGTTGCCGCCTGGAGGGAATCGAAGCCGACGAAAACCAGCTCTGAGATTGCGTCGTAGCCACCGGTCAGGATGCGATCGTAACGGCCGGAGCGGATGCACTCGAAGGCGTGCCCAATCGCGTTCGTGCCCGAAGCACAAGCGTTCGCGATCACCTGGCAGGGACTCGTTAGGCCAGCGGCTTCAAGAGCGTCGGCCACCGGTTTTTGCGGCAGATAATTGGCGATCCAGCGCGGCGTTTGGCGATCGCCGCGCGTGGCCGATTCCTGCAGGGCGCGATAGTATTGTTCGCCGAAACTCATCCCGCCGCTCGTCGTTCCGACGACCGTCAGCTCGGGGAGAAAATCCGCTGCCTGGGCGAGCAGCTCTCTCAGGGCGCCGATCATCATGCGCGCGGCGCGATGGAGGCGTCGGCCGCGCCGGTCGTTAGGCGGAAAAATCTCCAGCCATTCCTCCGCCACCTGCCCGGCGCTTGTGCAGCGGCATTGTTCGACCGGGAAACTCGTCACCGGTGAGATGCAGTCGCGGGCCGCGCGCAAAGCGGCCCTGGTTGTCTCGAGCCCGGCCCCAAGTGGACTAACGACACCCGCCGCCACGACCGCAACGCGCGCGCCTTTGCTTTGTCGACCGGAATTGCTGCTCATTCTTACCGTCAGATTACCCGGGAATGACAGGATGACATGGATGAAGAAACCGTTCCGTCGCCGCGGCTTTTTTGGCTCGATAAAATTCCTCTCATTCGTCCTCGATTTTC
Organism: Chthoniobacterales bacterium; assembly: GCA_036490855.1. Lineage (GTDB taxonomy): Bacteria > Verrucomicrobiota > Verrucomicrobiia > Chthoniobacterales > UBA10450 > Palsa-1392. Next base: position 1,666 of record DASXDC010000228.1, on the reverse strand, counting down.
CGCCGTTTATTCCGCTTGCTTTGCTCCACGACCTACCTTACATAGCCGCCAGAAATAGCGGCCCCGGCCGTTGGTGGATTGTCAGTTGAGTTTGTTCAGTGACGATTTGAAATCCGATAAGCGGGAACAAAGACCGAGCAGCGTTTCGATAAAAGAATAAACTCAGATGGGCACCAAACTCTACGTAGGAAATCTTTCCTTCAACACCACCGAAACGGACCTCCAGGATCTCTTCGCGCAAGCCGGCGCAGTCCAGGAAGTCACTCTCATGCAGGACAAATTCACTGGTAAATCGCGCGGCTTCGCCTTTGTCACGATGAGCAATGAAGCCGATGCGCAAAAGGCGATCGCCGACTTCAACGGCAAGACGGTCGAAGGCCGGCCTCTCACCGTCAACGAAGCGCGCCCGCGGGAAGCTCGTCCGGGTGGCGGTGGCGGCGGCGGAGGTCGCGGCTACGGCGGCGGCGGAGGCGGCTATGGTGGCGGCGGCTACGGCGGCGGTGGCGGTGGGGGCTACGGCGGTGGCGGCGGCGGCGGACGCCGCGACGGCGGCCAGCGTCGCGGACGCTAAGCCAGGGAACCAACCAAATTTTGCGAGAGCGCCTCGGGTTATCCGGGGCGCTTTTTGTTTATCCAGGAGAAGGGCGGAGCGTGAGACGCCCATTCGTCACAAAGAAAAGTCTTGTCAGCGCAAAAGATGACTGAGAATCTCGGCTTTTTCCAAACTAGTTCAGCGCCCGGAGACACTTATGAACGCTCTCAGCAAAATCGCCCTAACGATCATCCTCGCCGCCGGAATGACGGCTGCCGCTCACGCGCAGGTCAGTTACACGGGGGGTGTCTACTCGGAAAACTTCGACATCATGGGGCCCGCCGGAATACTGACACCGGCTGGTTGGTTTGCAGGTACGGGTACAGGGGCAGCAGTGACAACGACAGCGGTTGTTGCTAGCACTGGTTCCGGAACATCTGCTGGCAATTTCAATTATGGCGTCGCGGGAGTAAATCCGGATACCGACCGAGCTCTAGGTTCCTTAGCCGGTTCAAGCCTCCAACGAGACACGGAACTGCATATCACGAACAATACAGGTCTCGACATCTCTCAGTTCAACATTTTTTACGACGGGGAACAGTGGCGCGTGGGCGGCGCTTCCAGTGTGCCAAATACCATCACACTCCAGATCAGTCTTACGGGCCTTTCAGGAAGCTGGATTGGTCTTGGCAGCGGTTTCAATTTTACGTCTCCGATTGCCTCAGCTACCTCCGGAGCGCCACTCGACGGTAACGCTGCAGCCAATCGGGTGAGCGGCATCGGTGGCATCTACACCTCTGCGACGCCGATCACCAATGGCTCAACCTTTTATCTGCGGTGGGCTGATCCGGATGACACGAGCAACGATAACGGCATCGCGATCGACAACTTGACTTTTCAAGTTGTTCCCGAGCCGTCGGTTTACATGCTCCTCGGCGTGGGCATCCTCTTTTGCGGACAGCGCTTTCTCCGGCGCAAATCGGCCTGACGATTTTCCTAGTTTGATTGCGAGACTCCCGCGCCTGAGGCGCGGGGTTTTTCTTGCCTAACGGCTGCCTAACGTTCCCCGAGCAGCTCGTAGGAGAGAATGCTCAGGCAGTAGATCGCCGCCGTCTCTACCCGCAAAATGATTGG
>DASXDC010000227.1:0-1837 GCA_036490855.1 Chthoniobacterales bacterium | reverse complement strand
ATCATCACCAATATCGGAGTCGCGCATATCGAGTTCATGGGATCGCGGCAGGCAATCGCGGAGGAGAAGGGCGCTCTCGCAGCCTCGTTAGGGCCTAACGGCACCCTGGTCCTGAACAGCAGTGATGAGTTTGCGCAGACGATCGCGCAACGCACTTCCGGCAGGGTCGTTTTCGCCGGGATCGAGCAGGGCGAAGTGCAGGCCCGCGAGATCGCGCAGGCTGCGAGCGGCGCGGAATTTTCCATCCTGGAAGGAGCGCATCATTGCCACGCCGTCTTGCCGGTGCCCGGAATCCACATGGTGCAAAACGCCTTGCTCGCGGTCGCAGCCGGTCGGGCCTTTGGGTTATCGCTTGAGGATTGCGCCGCCGGCCTGGCTTCCGCGCCGCTCACAAAGGCGCGGCTCCAGATTAAGACGATCCACGGCGTGCAGTTCATCGACGACAGCTACAACGCCAATCCCGATTCGACCAAGGCTGCGCTCAAGACCCTCGCTGAACTCGAGACGGACGGCCGGCGCATCGCAATCCTCGGGCAAATGGCAGAACTGGGCGCGGAAGCGAAACGCGGCCATCAGGAAGTCGGGGAGTGCGCGGCATCGTTAGGCATCGATCGGCTGATTGCGCTTGGTCCCGGCTCGGCCGGGATCGCAGCCGGCGCAGAAGGCGCCGGCCTAACGAATAGCAGTGTGGTCGCTTCGGCCGAGGAAGCCGCCGACGTTCTCTGCGGAAGCGCACGTCCGGGAGATCTCGTCCTTGTCAAAGGCAGCCGCTCCGCTCGCACCGAGCGGGTCATGGAGGAATTCGCCAAACGCCAGCTGGAGACCCGCTGCGCGTCATGATGTTTTACCTGCATCGCCTGACGGAGCAGTTCAAAGGTTTCAATGTCTTCTACTACGTCACCTTTCGCGCGGTGCTCGCCGCCATCACGGCCTTCGCGATTTCACTTCTCTTCGGCAATTTCATCATCCGCAAACTGATCTCGCTCAAGATCGGGCAACCGATTCGCAATGCCTCCGAAGTGCGGCAACTGGCCGAGCTTCACGGCGGAAAACAGGGCACGCCGACGATGGGCGGAGTGCTCGTCATCGGCTCAGTCGTCCTCGCTTCCGTCCTCTGGGCGCGGCCCGACAATCCGTTCGTCTGGCTCGCGCTCTTCTGCATGGTCTACCTCGGTGTCCTCGGTTTCGTGGACGATTACCTGAAGGTCCGGCGAAAAAAATCCGACGGCATCAGCGGCCGCCTCAAGCTGGTTTTCCAGATTTTGCTCGCCGCCATTGTGACCGCTTTTTTTCTCCTCAATCCGCTCATCGAAGTGCAGGCGCGTTCGCTCTACCTGCCGTTCTACAAGCTGCCGGTGATTGTCAACATGGGCGTCTTCACCTTCTTCTTTTTCGGCCTCATCATCGTCGGTGCGTCGAACGCGGTGAACCTCACCGATGGCCTCGATGGGCTCGCGATCGGTTGCACGATCACGGTCGCGTTCGCCTACGCGCTGCTCACTTATGCGGCGGGCAATTTTCGCCTCGCGCAATATCTGCAGGTCCCGTTTTACCCCTACTCGGGCGAACTGGCGGTCTTCTGTGCCGCCCTCGTCGGCGCTGGGCTCGGCTTCCTTTGGTTCAATTGCCACCCCGCGAAAGTCTTCATGGGCGACACTGGCTCGCTTGCAATCGGCGGTACGATCGGCGTGGTCGCGATCTGTTGTAAACAGGAGCTGCTCCTCGCGGTCGTGGGCGGAGTTTTCGTGATCGAAGCGGTTTCCGTCATCCTCCAGGTGATGAGTTTTAAGCTCACCGGCAAACGGCTTTTCGCCATGTCGCCGATCCATCATCACTT
>DASXDC010000226.1:0-5851 GCA_036490855.1 Chthoniobacterales bacterium | reverse complement strand
GCGGGCGAGACCAGCTTGTTCAGGCGCAATCCAAAAGGCTGGTTGCCAATTTGATCATGATTGGCGATGCAGAAAACGAATTGCTCTGGCCGCAAGCCATCCGCTTCTCCCGGCCAACCTAGGTCTTGCCGCTCACGCGTTTTTCCAGCGAGGAGCCAGCCATGATCGAGCGTCGTCGCCAGTTCATCAACGGTGCCTTGATACGAACGGAAATAACCTTCCCGCTCGCCGATCAGCATCACACGGATGACATGGTGAAAATCATCGGACCAGATCGCGTCGAGACCCGTCCCGCCCCGCGCGCGCGGCTGCAGCAAATCGGCCTCGTTCCGTTCATCCTCTGCGATGACGAGAGCGCCTAACGAATGCACTCGCTCCGCGATTTCCGCCAGGACGTGCTTCTCGGAGCGATCGGCGATCGCATGCGTCGCATCGAGGCGGAAACCGTCGAGATGGAATTCTCGCCGCCAGTAAATTGCATTCTCGATAAAGAACTCCCGCACTGGCCGGAGTTCGAAATTGAAGCCGTCACCCCAGGGCGTGCGATGTGTCGGGCTGAAATAATCGCGACTGTAGGCGCCAAGGTAATTTCCATCGGGTCCGAGATGGTTGTAAACCACGTCGAGAATCACCGCCAGCCCATGCCGGTGAGCGGCATCGATCAGTTTCCGCAACTCGTTAGGCGCGCCGTAGACCCGCGACGGCGCGTAGAGCGACACTCCGTCGTAACCCCAGTTTCGTTCTCCGGGAAAATCGGCGATCGGCATCATCTCGATCGCTGTCACTCCGAGGCTGACGAGATGCTCCAGCTTGTCGATCGTCGCGAGAAAAGTTCCTGCCGGCGTAAATGTGCCGATGTGCAGCTCGTAGATAATCAACTCGGAGAGCGCGGGCGGAATCCAACCATCGTCCTTCCAGCAAAAGCTGCGCGGATCGATCACCTCGGCGGCGCCGTGCACGCCATCGGGATTGAAGCGCGACGCCGGATCGGGCCAATCTTCCCCGGCGATTCGATATTTGTAGCGATCGCCCGCGCGCCCCTCGTCATCGACCCCACTCCAGAAACCATCCGCTTCCGCGCCTAACGAGACCTCACGCACTGATTCATCACCCGGTCCCAGAATGACAACCGACACCTCCTCCTTCCCCGGCGCCCAGGTGCGGTAATAGGTTCTGCCTTCCGGCAATAGATCAGCCCCTTGCGAACAGTCGGTGAATTTCATCTTGCTTTGTCCGGCTCGGGGTGGAATGCCATCGGGAAACGACCGCGCTCCTCCTTGCAGCCGTAAGGAAAGGGAAGTTGTTGTTATTTCGCCATGAAAAAACCTCAGGCACGCGGACCGACTCCGGCCGAAAAAGCAAAGAAATCGCTCGGGCAAAAGTTGAATCGACCACCGAAACCACCGCCGACTCCGGATGATCTGCCGCCGGGCCGCCGGCCTCCGCCGAGCCGCCCGATCAAAGGCGATTGATCATCTCATGAACGAAGACCGCCACGCCCTGCTCGAGCCGATCGCTCGCGTCATCTCCGAAAAACTGGCTCGCCGGCCCGAACATTTCATTACCCATCCCTCAGAGCTGAGACTATTCCAGTCTCTGAGCGAGGAGGCGCTGCACCAGTTCGCGCACGACCACGGTTGGCGAGTCGTTAGGCGAGTGGGCGGGCGGCAGATCGAGTTCTACAACGATGCTCACGAGCGGATGGCGCGCGCCCGCACCGGCAATGCACGACCGGAAGATGAGCCCTCGGATCGTTAGGTGCAGTAACCATTTCCTATCCCCCCGATAGTATGCGAAAACGGATTAGCGCCCGGCTTCGCTGAAAAAAGCGGTTAGCGGGCTGGTCCCCGCCGCGGTCTCCCGGCTCTCGGCGAGGCCGATCTCACGCGCGGCGCGGCCGGCTTCGACGGCTTTCCGGAAAGCGCGAGCCATTCGAACAGGATCGGAAGCAATCGCGATCGCAGTGTTGACGAGGACGGCGTCGGCGCCCATCTCGAGCGCTTCGGCTGCCTGACTCGGCGCGCCTAGGCCGGCATCGACGACCACCGGTACGGTCGCCTGTTCGATGATGATCGCGATCTGCGCGCGGGTTTCGATCCCGCGGTTGCTGCCGATGGGCGAGCCTAACGGCATCACGGTCGCGGTCCCGATGTCCTGCAAACGCTTCGCGAGCACCGGATCGGCATTGATGTAAGGCAGCACGACAAAATTCTCCCTAACGAGCGTCTTGGCCGCGGCCAGCGTCTCGATCGGATCGGGCAGGAGATAGCGGGGATCGGGGTGAATCTCGAGCTTCACCCAGGCCGGCAAACCTGCACTGGCCGCGAGGCGCGCCAGCCTGACGGCTTCCTCCGCGTTGCGCGCGCCGCTGGTATTGGGCAGGAGGAGGTAACGTTGCGGGTCAATGAAGTCGAGAATGTTGGCGAATGGATCGCCCTTCCCGGAGAGATCGACGCGACGGAGTGCGACCGTCACCAGCTCCGTGCCGCTGGTCTCGAGCGCGTCCCGCATTAGGTCGTTCGAGGCAAACTTCCCGGTGCCGACGAGAAGGCGCGAGGAGAATTCGCGGTCGGCGATTTTGAGCTTCGAGGGTTTGTCCGACATGGCGCAATAACTTACAGCGCCCAGTTGTACTTTCATCGCCGAAATCATATCTTGACCCGGTGACGGCATTCGATTTGCGGCTGGGCGACTGCGTGGCGGGCATGGCGACGCTGGCCGAAGCTTCGATTGATCTCGTCGTCACTTCGCCGCCCTACAATCTCGGCATCCGTTATCGGACCTTTGCCGACGACGCCGGGCGCCAGTTGTATCTCGACTGGTGCGAAGAGTGGGCGGTGCAAATCGCACGCCTGCTTCGGCCTCACGGATCGCTCTTTCTCAATCTCGGCGCGACGCCTTCAAATCCGCTCCTGCCGCATGAACTCGTTCTCCGGCTGCGGAAGTTTTTCGTTCTCCAGAACACGATTCATTGGATCAAGTCGATCGCTCTGCCTAACGATTCCGGCGGGGAAATCTCACGCGGCCATTTCAAGCCAATCAACTCCCCGCGCTACCTGAACGACTGCCACGAGTACGTCTTCCATCTCACCCCTCGCGGCACCACGCCGCTCGATCGGCTCGCGCTCGGCGTCCCCTACGCCGACAAATCGAACATCGCACGCTGGGGCCACACCGGAGGGCGTGACCGGCGCTGCCGCGGCAACACCTGGTTTGTCCCTTATGAAACGATTCAGCGGCGCGCGGAGGAGCGGCCGCATCCCGCCACCTTCCCGGTCCAGCTCGCGCTCAACTGCATCCTCCTCCACGGCCTAACCAGGATCGAACGCATGCTCGATCCCTTCCTCGGGATCGGGAACTCCGCGGTCGCCGCCCGGCGCGCCGGCCTAACGAGCTTCATCGGCTTCGAGATCGACGAGGAATATTTACGCGAAGCGCAACGGCGAATCGGATAGATCGCGTTAGCCGCCGAACTTCTCCAGCGGCTGAACCAGATTGCCGGGGAGCGGGCGGACGCGCTCGAAGATGCGGTTGGCGAGCGGCTTCGCGATCGGGTAGCCGGCGAAGATCATCTCGAGCCGCGCGTCGAGGTTGTCGATGTAGTTGAGCGCGAGCGCCTCGGGCGTTTTCGGGTAAACCGGCGAGCCAAATTGCGGCTCGCCGTGGTGGGCCGCGATGAGATGGAGGAGATGCAACCGGCAATCCTCCATCGGGGGCGAGAGTCTCCGCCAATCCGCAGCCCGCTCGTCGGCCTCGAGTTTGCGCCAGAGCGAATTGACCAGCTCCATCCCGATGCTGATGTGGCCGACCATTTCGCCGAGTTCGTCGAACGGCATGCTGAAACCGCTCTCGGGCAGATGATTTTCCCAAAGCTTCCCGGAATCGTGGAACAGAATCCCGGCCACGAGCAGGTCGAGATTGAGCTTCGGGTAAAGCGGCGCGAGCTGAGTCGCGACCCGCATCATCTGGGCCGTGTGCTCGACGAGGCCGCCGCGGCGCGCGTGGTGATAGGTGCGCGCGCCCGCGGTGTTGCGAAAGCGCGTTCCGTACTGGGTGACGAATTCGGCGCAAAGAGCGTAGAGCCGCGGGTCCCGGAGCGCCGCCGTCGTGGCGATGATGTAATCCCAATCGTTCGCCTGCCGCGCGCGCAGCTCGGGCGGCCCCTGCAAAAGTTCCACCTGCTCCTGGTTCGTTAGGCGGCGGGTCATCCAGCGGCGGACGTCGAGGCCGTACTGTTGATGTTGATAAAATTCCCCGGTGATCTCGACAAAATCGCCGTTCTGCATCGAGTCGCAGGCTTTGTAGCTCGGATGATCGCTCCAGACCCGGAGCGTCATCCGATCGGCCGCATCGGCCAGGGTCAGCTCGCAGTACGGCTTTTGTTCGCGGGTGAATTTGGCCGCGACCGTCTCGAGCTGCACGTGGACGCGCGCCTCGAGCGGACCTTGCGTGATCGCCTGGCGCACTTCCTTGAGGGTCATCAAATCCATCGCGGGGAAAGTGGCACAGCTCCACCCGGGGAGCGAACCGCGGGGGCGGTTGCGCTCGCCGGAAGAGAGGGATCGGCCTGACGAAGCGCCCTGCCTAACGAGGCACGGCCGGCGCCGGGAGGAGGAGGGCCGGAGCGCTGCCGCCGGTCGTCCCGACGTAATAGCTTGGGTATTGGCCGTTCCATTGCTGAATGCGAGCCCGCTCCACTTCGAGCGAGCGGAGTTGAATCAGCATCGGATTCTCCTTCGCTTCCGCCAATGCCTGGTTGACCGCGCGGATCGCCTGCGCCTCGGCCGCGGCCGCGATTTTTTTCACGTCGGCTTCACCGGCGGCAATCCGCCGGGCGCGCTCGGCGGTTGCGTTCGCTTCCAATTCCACTCGATCGTTCTCGCGCCGTTGCGCATCGAAGCGCGCTTCGTTCACGACCTTGAGCTGCTGGGCGATGATCGTGTTGTCGATCGCTTTCTGGATCTCGCCGTTCTCGTAGGTCATGCCGCCGAACATCCCGAGCGTCGTCACGGTCACGCCGCGAGTGGTAAAGAATCCAGTCACGTCCTTCTTCACCGCGTCGGAGATTTCCTGTTTCCTTTCGCGCAGGGAATCGAGCGGATATTTCGCCGCCACTTCCGCGCTCATCTGCTGGATGCGGCCGCGCACTTCGCTATCCATCACGTGCTCGAGCGAGCCGCTCGGGTACCAGTAGAGGAATTTCGCCGCGTCTTCCTCGGCGATGAACGCCGTGCAGGTAAAGCCCATGCTGAACCCGACGCTGTCGGCGCTCTCGATCCAGATCGCTTCGTTCTTCTGCGCGGTGCCGCTGTTGTTTTCCGCCGTCCATTCCCGGGTCACGGGCGAACGGTTCACCTTGATCAGCCGGACCACTGGAATCCAGTGGCCGCTCCCATACAAGCGGCCCTCCTGCGACCAGCGGTGGGTGATCTGGACCCGCTTGGCCGCGATCTTGAGATCGCGCAGGTATTGTTCGCTCTGGAATTTCGCCTGACTGCCCGAGTCGCCTTCCAGCGGAATGAGGAAACCGGTCTCCGAGGTATCGATCTCGGCATACTCCGGCGTGTCGTAGGGGCGGACGCAACCGCCCAGTCCACAGGCCGCAGCGGCCAGGATGAGGAGGGTCCACTTCGGCCACCGCCGTATGATCGAATGCCGCCGCATCCAAAGGAAGCGGAACGCGACCAGAATGAGGACGACGAGCGCCGCGTTGTGCGCGACGAACCGGCAGGTTTCGAAAACCCGCAGGCGGAAGAAGGCGTCCTCGCCTTCGTTGAGCTGAGCGACGGCGAGCGCGGCGGAGATGCGCGGTTCGATCGCGCCCAGCCATACCGTTTCCAACCCCACTACC